>DATCYE010000275.1:0-7076 GCA_036570485.1 Pusillimonas sp.
CAGCACATTTGCCTCGACCCGGCTTTCCGTGCGGATGGCCTTGCCGGTTTCCAGCGCCAACAGGGCGGCGATTTCCTCGGTGTGTTGCGTCAGTTGCGCGGCAGCCTTCTGCAGAATCTTGCCGCGTGCGCGAGGGCTCATCGCGGCCCAGTCGGACTGGGCATGAACTGCGGCACCCACTGCCGCGGCAACATCCTGGGCATCGCCATCGGCGGCCGTGCCGATCTGCTTGCGGGTTGCGGGACTGGCGACCGGGTAGGTCTTCCCAGCCAAAGGGGTCTGTAATTTACCGGCATACAAATGCTTGCCGGACAGCCTTTGCGTGTGAGCCAAGGCCACATCGAGCAAGCTATAGAGCTTATCCATGTTCAGTGTCTCCATTTATCAGTAGATCGGGCACCCGCCCGGCGCATCAATTGCAAGATGATCCGGCCGGACGGCTCAGGCGCCCTGAAAGTGTGCCGTGCGCTTTTCCTTCCAGGCCAATGCGCCTTCCTTCATGTCTTCGGATGCCTCTGACCGGCGCACTGCTCGGGCGTTGGCTTCGAGATCGAGTGTGCCTTTGATCATTCGGTTCAGGTCCTGCTTAATTCCCAACAGAGCCAGAGGCGCCATGCCGGCCAACTGTACGCTAAGCGCATCGACGCGTGCAGACAGTTCTTTAGCCGATACCAGTTCAGTCAGAAAACCAATGCGCAACATCTCTTCGGCCTGAATTTTTTCAGCGGTCAAGAACAGGCGCTTTGCCGCATTGACACCTAGACGTGACAGATAGCGGAGCATGCCGCCCGGATAGAAATGCAAACCCAACCGTGCCGCAGGCATGAACATATTGGCCTGAGGCGTGCCGATGCGAAAATCGCAGGCCAGGCACAAGTCTGTACCACCACCGTAGGCGCCCCCCTGAATAGCGGCAATGGTGATCGGGCGCGCAACCTCGACGAGATCGATTGTCTCGCCAAAGTATAGGGAACTGGGCGCCTCTTCACTGGCTAGAGAAGATATGTCGTAACCGCTACAGAAATATTTTCCCGAGGCAACAAAGCGCAGCACAAGGACTTCGGAGCGGGCATTGACCGTGTCGAGATGCCGGCGCAAAGTATCCAAGTCTGCGGGACTCAACCGATTGCCGCGCGTGGGATGACGCAGGCTGACTGTCGCGATACGGCCCTGTATGTCGAGCCTCGGACTCGTATCCGTTTGATCGGCCCGGGCCTTCTGTAAAGACGATGCTGTCATGACCGGTCACCCCCTTTGCCAACCCGCGTGGGCAACTCGGCTTGCCGGACCACCCCGCCGTCCTGTAGCCGGTCAATTTCATCGGCCGAAAAACCGAAATCCCCCAGCACTTCGCAAGTATGCTCACCCAACATCGGCGGGGGCATGCGGACACTACGGTGGTCCGGATCCGTCGAAACGCGAACGGGCAGACCAACCTGCTTCAGCGCACCCAGAACCGGGTGTTCGACCGTTTCGACGAGACCGGTGGCAACTACCTGTGCATCCATGAAAACGTCTTCCAGGTTGCTGATGGGGCCGGCCGGTATCTGCTGCGCGATAAGCAGGCTGGTCCATTCCATGCGTGTGCGCGTCTTCAGACGGACTTCCAGCAAGTTTTTCAGTTCGTGGCGATTCCGCATCCGGTCAGCATTGGTCAGAAAACGCGGATCCGTGGTTAGGTGTTCGAGATCCAGCAATACGCACAGCTTCAGCCACATCGCCTGGGTTGCCGGCGCTAGATTGATCCGCCCGTCTGCGGCTTCGAAAGTGCCATAGGGGGCAATCACCGGATGCACGTTGCCACAGGGCTGCGGTATCTCGCCGACGCTCAGGTAACGCTGGCCCTGAACGCTGAGCAGCCCCACGAGACTGCTCAACAGTGATGTATCAACGTGCTGGCCATGTCCGTTGCGCTGACGCTCGATCACCGCCGACAAGATACCGATGACCAGCCACATGCCCGAGGTCAGATCACCAACCGCCGTGCCTACCCGCATCGGGCCGCTTTCAGAGGTGCCGCTGAGACTCATGAAACCCGAATAGCCCTGCGCGATCTGATCGAAGCCCGCCCAACCGCTGGCCGGGCCGGTACGCCCGAAACCCGAGATGGACGCCATGATCAGGGCCGGGTTTTCGCGCGCCAATTCTTCGTAGCCGAGTCCCATGGACTCCATAGTGCCAACCTTGAAGTTTTCGACGACGATATCCACCTGAGCCGACATGCGGCGAATCAGGGCCAGACCTTCAGGATCGCGGAAATTGACCTCTATGCCTTTCTTATTTCGGTTGGCGCTCAGGTAGTAGACACTGATGTTCTGATCAAACGGCCCCCACTGCCGGATCATGTCGCCATTGGGACCAGGTTCCACCTTGATGACATCAGCCCCCAGATCCGCAAGAATCATAGTGCTAAACGGGCCCGATAGGGCACGGGTCAAATCCAAAACCTTCAACCCAGCCAACGACATGGTCATAATGAATCTCCTCTTGCTTGAAGCCATCCTAGCCAAACCGAATCAGCAAAACAAATAGGGGTTTCTGATCTAGAAATAAGATTATCTTATAATGACCGCCATGAACCTCAGGCAATTCTCATATTTCGTGCGCGTGGTCGAACTGCGCAACATGACCCGTGCCGCAGAAAACCTGCACGTAGCACAGCCTGCGCTTAGTCAACAGATGGCGCTGCTCGAAAACGAAGTCGGCGTTCGGTTGCTGGTCCGCGGACCCCGGGGGGTCGAACCGACGGCGGAAGGCCAGTTGCTATACCATTTGGCACAGACCATCCTGCGTCAGGTCGATTCCATCTACAGCATTCTGTGGCGCAAAGCGGATCTGGTCTCGGGTGCCGTATCCGTCGCAATGGCATCTAGTACGGCACACATGCTCGCCCTGCCGCTTATTCGTGCAGTCAGGCAGCGCTACCCCGCCATTGAGTTGGAAATTGTCGATATTCCCAGTGCCGATCTGACACTGACGTTGCAGCAGGGGCGCACAGACATTTCCTTATCTCCCGATCAGGAGAATGTCCCCAGCCTGACGGTAACCCCGCTGGTTGTGGAAGAACTGCTGGTGCTGACGCACCCGTCCGTCAAGTTCCCCAAGGACAGATTATCCATTACAGACTTGGCCGAAGTGCCTCTGATCCTTCCCCGCCAGCCCAACAAGCTGCGCATGCGAATCGATTACGCTTTCATGAATGCCCGTCTGCAATACCAATTACTGGCGCAGGCCAGCACATCGGCCATCCTGCTTCCAGCCATCAGCGAAGGCCTCGGTGCAACGATTTTGCCCTATTCAGCAGCCTACAAGGACATCCACGCCAAGGCGATAACCCTCTATCGCTTGGCATCGCCCCTGTTTCGCGAAATCAGCCTTTGTACGAGCAGGAACGCGCCAGAGCGGACAGCAGTAACCGCCGTGACGAATCTGATCCGATCATTGACCCAGACTCTGGTTGCGGATGGAACCTGGCAGTACTGCGAGCTGGTCTGAACCCAGACTCCCGTAGGACTGCACCGCGGCCGGAAACCGAGCAGATTGTCGACGCTATACCTAGAGCTATAAAGTAGAAATATTCATGAATTCATGAATATGCAACTCGGCAACTCGTTTCGGCGCAAGAGGTTCTAACTGAGACAGGGATCAGGGCTTGTTCGCGCTGGCGGGCCGCCACTTCCGAACCTGGGCATCGCTTGCCTGGACTTGGTCGCCGCTGACATATTTGAAGTCGGTCATAATGCCTTTGCCGTCCTTGACGGCAAGCGTTCCAACGTACTCGCCCATGGTGGACTGATGATCCAGGGCGCGGTATACGATGGGGCCGAACGGCGTATCCACCTTCAGATTCTTGAATGCCTTGACCAGCGCTTCCGTATCGGAAGACCCCGCCTTTTTCAGGCCGGCCGCCAATGACATGATCGTGTTGTACCCAACCACCGAACCGAGGCGGGGGTAGTCGTTAAACTTGGCCTGATACGCCTTAAGGAACTTGTCGTGCTCGGGGGTGTGGATGGCATACCACGGGTAGCCGGTAACCACCCAGCCGACGGGGGTCTCGCCGCCCAGCGTATCAAGGTATTCGGGCTCGCCGGTAAGCATGCTCACCACCGACAACCCCTCGAAAAAATGCCTTTGCGTGCCGGCACGCACGAACTTGGCCAGATCCGTCGCGAACAAGGCATTGAACATGGCATCGGGCTTGGCGTCGGCCAGCGCCTGTACAACGTTGCCGGCATCGATCTTGCCCAGCGGAGGAGCCTGTTCCTCCACGAATTCGACATCGGGCTGTGCCTCTTTCAGGAGCTTCTTGAATGTCGCCGCGGCCGATTGCCCGTATTCATAGTTCGGATACACCAGCGCCCAGCGTTTTTTGTTCATTTTGACCGCGGCGGGTATGAGCATGGCCACCTGCATATAGGTGGAACTGCGCAGACGGAAGGTATAGTGATTGCCGTCAGCCCAGACGATCTTGTCGGTCAATGGTTCGCTGGCCAGGAAAAACACCTTGTGGTGCCCGGCGAAATCGGCGACCGCCAACCCGATGTTCGACAGAAAGGTGCCGGCAAGCAGATCCACCTTGTCGCGCACCAGAAGCTCTTGCGCGGCGCGTACGGCGTCGCCCGTATTGCCGTTGTCGTCGCGCGAGATAAGCACAAGTTTCTTGCCATTGACCCCGCCCGCATCGTTGACCTGGTCGAGCGCCAGATCCATGCCCTTTTTATAAGGCCCCAGAAACGCGGGAATTTTCTTGTAACTATTGATCTCGCCGATCTTGATGACGCCTTGGGCCGAAGCCCCGGCGGCCACCAGGCCCAACAAGACGGCGGTCGCCAATTTGCGGTAAATTCCAAAGCCTTTCATCGTCATTCCTGTTTTTTGGCAACACCGTGGCCGCCGGCATGATGTAAATCGTGAAAAATAATTGTACGCAACATTGGCGGCCTCGACGAGAATAAGCATATAAACTAGCAAAGCTTTCCTGTTCAAACGTGCTTCCCGCTGGGCATGGACGGGTTTGAAACCTGTTTTTATAATCGATAAACCATGCGCGAACTGACTCTGGTCTTCATTGTTTCAAGCTTCTGTCTGCTGACAGCCAGCCGTTGCCTGTTGTCGGCCTGGCAATGGCGGCGTGTAAGCCAGGCGGGCGGCCTGATGCCGGTACTGCGGGGCGGGCTGCGCATTGATGCCAACCAGATCGCCATTTTTGCCGGCATCCCGGCACTGCTGGCGCCCTGGTTCGGCCATCATCAGGTTGCGGTGACCATAACGGCGATCTGGTTCCAGTTGTGCTGGTTTCTGCTGGTGCTGCTCGAAGCATCGACACCGCAATTCATCCAGGAATACGACACTCGCCCCAACCGCCTGTATGTCGAATACCTCAAGCACCCCCAGGAAGTGTTCGGCATGCTCTGGAAAGGCTACAAGGGGGTGATTCTGAGCGCGCTTGTGGTGCTCGCGGCATTTATCTGGATAGGCCACGCGCTCTTTGCCCACACCGCTCCCGATCAGCCCATGACATGGTGGCTGCGTCCCGTGGTCAGCCTGGTGGCCGCGGCCGTTATTTTCCTGGCTATCCGCGGCACGCTGGGGCATCGCCCCATCAACCCGTCCACCGTGGCTTATTGCGGCGACAGCATGGTCAACACCTTGCCGCTCAATTCCCTGTACAACGTCACGTACGCCATCTACAGCATGAAAAACGAGCGCTCCGCCGCCGATGTCTACGGCAAAATGCCGGCACCCGAAATCAATGACATCGTCGCGCGCTGCGCGGGCATACCCGTCACACACCCGGATATCCCTACCCTGCACGTGCAACAACCATTGGTCGAACGCACCCGCCCCTTGAATGTCGTCATGATTGTCGAGGAAAGCCTGGGCGCTCAATATGTGGGGCATCTGGGCGGCGCGGGGCTGACCCCCGAGCTGGACCGCCTGGCCGAAGCAGCCTGGACCTTCACCCGCGCCTTTGCCAGCGGGACACGTTCCGTGCGCGGACTGGAGGCGGTAGTGGCAGGCTTCCCGCCCACACTCTCCGACGCGGTGCTGCGGCTGCCCGATTCGCAAAGCAACTTCTTCACCATGGCCCAAATCCTCAAGCAGCAAGGCTACCGCTCACGTTTCGTCTACGGCGGCGAAGCCCATTTCGACAACATGAAAAGCTTCTTTCTGGGCAATGGCTTCGACGACCTTTACGATCTGCCCTCATTCACCGATCCCGCATTCGTCGGCACCTGGGGCGCGTCCGACGAAGACATGTTCAAGCGGCTGGATCATTTGCTGGAAAACGACGGCGAACAACCCACGTTCACGCTGGCGTTTTCGGTTACCAACCATTCTCCCTGGGAATATCCGGCCGGGCGCATCCAGCCAGTCGGGAACCCGGCCAGCGTCGAGAATTCCGTCAGGTATGCCGATTGGGCCATAGGCCGGTTCTTCGACAAGGCCAGGCAGTCCGGTTACTGGGAAAACACCGTTTTTCTGATTGTCGCCGACCACGACTCGCGTGTTTTCGGGGCCAATCTGGTGCCTCTGAGGCATTTTCATATTCCCGCCCTGATCCTGGGCGCCGACGTCGCGGCGCGGCGCGATTCACGCCTGGTCAGCCAGATCGACCTGGCGCCAACGCTGCTCTCGCTCATGGGCCTGCACACAGAGCATCCCATGATCGGACACGACCTGACCGGCCCGGACGCGGATCGCGCGATGATGCAATACGGCGAAAACTACGGCTACCTGAAAGGCGATTCGCTGCTGGTGCTGGAGCCGCACAAGGAGCCGACGCAATACACCTGGACTCCGCCCGACAACTACAGCCCCATCCCCGTGGATGCAGGCCTTGCGCGCGAGGCGCGCGCCCATGCCTTATGGCCCAACTGGGTCTACAAGAACCACGCCTACACCCTGCCCGCGCTTAGGGCCAAAACCAAACCCCGATCCGGCCAGGAGTGATCCAGCCAGCCTGCTTGGGGCGGCCGGCCCCGCGCACCGCCCGCCGCGCCCAATCATGCCAATCAAGGAGCCAATGCCATGGCCAGCCATAACGCCGAACCTATTCGCAACGTAACCAT
>DATCYE010000276.1:0-2006 GCA_036570485.1 Pusillimonas sp.
TACCTTGCGGGCATCCGGAATACGCACGACTTCAAGCAGACGCAGAGTTTCCGCCCGCGCCGCGACAGCGTCCATGCCCTGATGCAATTGCAGGGCCTCGGCAATCTGGCGCCCAACGGTGAAGCTGGGGTTCAGCGACGTCATGGGTTCCTGGAAAATCATGGCGATATCGGCGCCACGAACCGTGCGCATTTCCGCTTCCGAGGCAGCGGCCAGATCCAGCACGCCGCCATCGCGCCGGCGCAGCAGGATACGGCCTTGTTCGATATGCCCGTTGCCGAACTCCACTAAACGCATCAATGACAAAGAGGTCACCGACTTGCCCGAACCGGACTCGCCTACGATAGCCAGGGTTTCGCCCCTGCTTACATGAAAAGACAGGTCGCGCACCGCTACGACGGATCGCTCTGGTGTCGTGAATGCAACCGTCAGATCGCTGACCTGTATGACGTGCCGCTCATTCATATTCTGCATGGCGTCAATGCTCCTGACGCGGGTCCAGCGCATCGCGCAGCCCATCGCCCAGAAGGTTGAATCCGAATACCACCAGGAAAATCGCCGAGCCCGGAAAGATGGACATCCACGGCGCCTGAGTCATGAAGTTCTTGGCCGTATTCAGCATGGACCCCCAGGATGGATTGGGCGGCTGCAAGCCCAGGCCCAGAAAAGACAGACTGGCCTCGGCGATGATGGCGCTGGCGATCATGATGGTGGCCTGCACGATAAGCGCGGGCATGACGTTGGGCAGAATATGCCGCAAGATAATGCGCGTGTTCGACGCTCCCAGCGAGCGTGTGCTTTGGACATAGTCCTCGTTTTTAATGGCCAGCACCTGCCCGCGTGCCAGGCGGATGAACAGCGGCGCCGCCGAGACCCCAATGGCAATCATGGCGTTGATCAGGCTGGGCCCCAAAAAGGCAGCCAGTGCAATCGCCAGTATCAAAAAAGGTATGGACAGCAGGGCTTCGGTGGCACGCGAAATGCAACCATCGACCAGGCCGCCGAAGTAGCCGGCCAACAAGCCGAAAGGCACACCGACCGCCAGCGCGATCAGCACAGAAAACATACCAGCCATCAACGATGCGCGCGCACCGAACACCATGCGGCTGAAGATGTCGCGGCCCAGCTCGTCGGTACCGAACCAGTGCGCCGCCGAAGGCGCCTTGCGTATGGCAGTAAAACTGACCTGCACCGGATCATACGAGGCAATCCATGGTGCAAGCAGCGCAAGCAGAACAAATAAAATGACAATGGCCGCGCCCAGCATGGCCGAGTGGCTGCGCCTGAACTTGGACCAGGCGCGGCTACGGCGGCGCTCGAACGTGCCCGCAGCGGCAGTGGCGGCGTAAGAGCTCATGAGTACCTCAGGCGTGGGTTGACCAAAACATACAGCACGTCGGCCAGCAAGGTCAGCACGATGAAGCCGACGGCAATGCACAGCACCACGCCTTGCACCACCGCGTAATCGCGATTGAACACCGCATCGACCAACAGCTTGCCGAAGCCCGGTATGCCGAAGATTTGTTCGGTCAGCACCGCACCGGCCAGCAGTTCGCCAAACAAAATGGTGACCAGGGTCACGATAGGCATCAGCGCGTTACGCAGCGCATGGCGCAGCACCACGATGCGCTCGGACGCACCCTTGGCCCGCGCAGTACGCACGTAGTCGGCGCTAAGCGCCTCTAGCATGGCTGAACGGGTGTGACGCATCAGGTAGGCGGCAATGGCGGTGGACAGCACCAGGGACGGCATCAGCATGGTCTTCATCGACAGCCAAAAGTCAGTACCCGGCGGCACATAACCCGAGGCAGGCAGCCACCTGAGCTGCACGGAAACAATCATGATCAGTATGATGCCCAACCAAAAATTAGGTATGGACATGCCCGATAGGGCAAACAGATTGGCGCCGAACTCGACGCGACTTCCTTTGCGCACTGCTGCCAGTATGCCCAGCGGAATACCCACCAGAATGGCAAAGAACATGGCCATGATGGCCAGTTGTATGG
>DATCYE010000277.1:0-6497 GCA_036570485.1 Pusillimonas sp.
CAAGAGCGCATGGTCAGTTGTAATAAAGATGCGAAAGGCAAGACGGGAGACGAGCGCAAGGCTTTTATGAGCACCTGCCTTAAGGGCGATGCCCCAGGGCAGAAAAAAGGGCTTAGCGCCTCTCAGCAGCGCATGAAGACATGTAATACCGACGCGACCACCAAGGGCCTGAAGGGTGACCAGCGCAAGACGTTCATGAGCACCTGCTTGAAGACAAAATAAGTGGTTTGAATTTTCTGTCTGTTGAAAACCCCCATGCTGTTTTCGGCATCGGGGTTTTCATTTTTTCGCTTGCTTCTTAGATGCCGCCGTACGCCAGGCGTACGGCCAGCCATGCCATGACAAGGGCGATGGCGCCGTCCAGAATCCGCCAGGCACGGGGATTGGAAAAGGCCGGTGCGAACAGGCGCGAACCCGCTCCCAGCACGGCTAGCCAAATCATGCTGGCAGACAGGGCACCCGCTGCAAACCATAGGCGGGACTCGGCAAAACTGTAGGCCAGCGATCCCACCACCATCATATCCAGCCAGAAGTGAGGGTTCAACAAGGTAAAGCCCACGGCCCCCAGCACGGCGGCCCGGCGCGATGGCACGGCGTGGCGCGCAGCGGTTAGGCCGCTTTCAGGCCGCAGTGCGCGCCTTGCGGATTGCAGCGCATACCAGGCCAGGAAGGCGACGCCGAACCACAAGATGGCGCCGGTCAGCCAGGGAAACCAGCCGGCCAGTGCTTGCAGGCCCCAGACACTGGCGAAAATAAAAATCGCATCGATCAGCGCGCAAATCAGCAGAATGCTGAACAGATGTGCCCGCATCAGGCCTTGCCGCAGGATGAAGGCGCTTTGCGCGCCCACAACCGCGAACAGCCCCAATCCGGTGGCGGTGCCGCTGGCCCATGCAGTGGCGAACGGTGATAGGGATACAAGAGAAAACATGATGCCGAACTTCCTGTTGCAATAGTAGCTAACGCCGACGGCGTTGCGGGTTGCAATCATTCTGGCTTGTTCATTCTATAAAATAAAGCTAAATTAATTTAACTATATTAAGTAAAACTAATTTAAATCTGAACATGAAGATCGATCATGGCAATCTAAGAGCATTGGCTGCTGTGGTGCGCGTGGGCAGCTTCGAACGCGCGGCTGCATCGCTCAGCGTGACACCGTCCGCCATTTCGCAACGCATCAAGGCACTGGAGGAGCGCATGGGCCGCTTGCTGGTTCAGCGCGGCGTACCCGCTGAAGCCACGCCTGACGGGCGGATCCTGGTGCAGCTTGCTGAACAGTCCGCGCTGCTGGAGCATGATGCTCTGGGCCGTTTGGGCCTGGATGACGCCGCCACAGCGGTCAGCATTGCGGTTGCGGTCAATCACGACAGCCTGGAAACCTGGTTCATGCGGGCGGCGGAACTGTTCGCGGCGGCGACACGGGCGACGCTGGACTTGCAGTCCGAAGACCAGGACCACACGGCCGCGTTGCTGCGCAACGGCGCCGTGCTCGGCGCGGTAACCACCTTGGCCGATCCGGTGCAAGGCTGCCGTATTCATGCGTTGGGCAGCATGCGTTATATCGCCACATGCTCGCCGCAGTTCCATCAAAAGTATTTTGTCCAAGGCGTCAACGCTCGAACCCTGGCGGTCGCACCTGTGCTGGTGTTCAATCGCAAGGATGCCTTGCAGGCAAGGTTTGCCCGCAGAATCATGGGCGGCGCACCGTGGCAGCCTCCGATCTGGTGGCTGCCGTCATCGCGGGCGTTCGTCCAGGCCACACTAGGGGGTCTGGGCTGGACCATGAATCCCTTGCCACTGGTGCAGCAGGAGCTGGACGAAGGCCGCCTGGTGCCCCTGCGCACCCGGGCGACAGAAGATGTCCCGCTGTACTGGCAGCACTGGCGGGTACACTCGCAAGCCATGGATGTTTTGACTCATTCAATATTGGAGGCCGCCGGTGGCCTGGTGAAGAAAGGCGGAAAGCATGCTTAGATGGCTTTTAGGCCGGGGCGCCACGCAGCGACAGGTGGTGCGTGAGTTGGCTCTTATTACTGTCGATGCCTGGCAAAGCGCGGTGGCGGAGCACCCCTTCCTGGCGGGCCTGACAAGCGAAGAAGACGAGGCCTTGCGTCGGCGCGCGGCATGGGTGTTGGCCAGCAAGACCTTCAGCGGAGCCCAGGGCCTGGAAGTGACCGACCGGATCATGCTGTCCATTGCAATCCAGGCTGCGTTGCCCATACTGAACCTGGACCCCGTACTCTACGAGGGTTGGACGGAAATCATCGTCTACCCCGGCGGCTTTCTTATTCCGCGCAACGATGTCGATGAAAGCGGCGTCGTCCACGAATATGTACAGGAAGCGTCCGGCGAAGCATGGGAGGGCGGACCGCTCATCCTGTCATGGGAGGACGCGGCGCCGGCCGCTACATCCGGCATGAATGTCGTCATCCACGAGTTTGCGCACAAACTTGATCTATACGCCGGCGCGGCCGATGGCATGCCTGCTCTTTCGGCACATCCGGATCTTCGCCCCGCATATTGGCAACAGGTACTGGACGAGTCCTTTGATCTTTTCAATCAGGCGCTGGATGCGGTCGAAGCCGCGATTCCATCGCATGTCGATCCCGAGTCGGACGCTGCTGCCGCGTGGTACGACACCTTGCCGCTGGACCCCTACGCCGCCACCGATACCGCCGAATTTTTCGCTGTCAGCACCGAGGCCTTTTTCATTGCGCCGCAGCCGCTGGCGGCTAAGCTGCCAGAATGGTATGGCCTGCTTGCGCGGTATTACCGGCAAGATCCGTTAAGCCGCCTGGGATAAATATCAGGCTGAAACGGCACTAATCGTGCTAGCATTTCGGCCATGTTTTTCGGACACGCACTCCATCGATCCGCCTCGGTCGGCCGACAGCTTCTGCTGTGGTTGACTGTGGCCGCGTTTGCGTTTCGAGCATTCATGCCTGTGGGCTTCATGCCCGACGTCAGGGCGCTGCAAAGCGGCAAGCTAGTCCTGACACTTTGCACGGCGGGTGGCGGCACGGCGTTCATCACGCTAGACCTGTCCGATGATGCCGACAACTCCACCGGCCAAAAGCTGTCTTCGGCTGACAACTGCCCCTTCGGGCTGATTGCCTCTCTGGCCATGATCTCGGCACCGCCGATGCCGGTCCTGCCTGCCGTGCAGGCACCGGATAAGCCGTCGACGGTCTATTTTTTAGCCCTGCCGCCGCTAGCAAAGCAAGGCCCTCCGCTGGGCTCGCGAGCCCCTCCAGCAAACCTCGGTTGATTCGTCTTTATGGTGCCGGCATCAGGTGATGCCGGTGATCACTATTGAAAATCCCGAGGTTTTTCATGCTTCCCAAACCCGCATGCATTATGCGCGCCACAGCGCGCGTTTTGCCGTTTTTTATAGTATCTGCAACCTTATACGCCGCTGATTCCGTACCTTTGCTTCCAGCGATTTCTGTCAGCGCCGGTGGCGCAAGCAAGCTGGCCACGAAAGCGTCCACCGGCTCCGCCCTTAACCTTACTGTCTTGCAAACCCCAGCCAGCGTTGGCGTCATCACACGTCAGCAGCTGGACGAGAAGGGCGATGCCAGCCTTTCCGACGCCATCAGCCGCTCGCCGGGCATCAGCGCTGCCGGCCATCCGGGCAATGGCGGCCAAGCCCTGTCGGCACGCGGCTTTACAGGCTCGTCATCTGTCATGCAGCTGTACGATGGCAAACGCCAGTACGGCGGCATCGGCATCACCTATCCTTTCGATACCTGGGCGGTCGAGCGCATAGAGGTGCTGCGCGGGCCGGCCTCGGTCATCTATGGGGAAGGGGCCATAGGCGGCGTGGTCAATGTCATACCCAAGAAGCCCAGCCGTGGGCCGATAGAAAATGAGATCCAGGGCACGATAGGCAGTGACAACACACAACGCCTGGGCTTGGGTAGTGGCGGTGCGATTGATGACAAATGGTCTTACCGTTTCGATGCCAGCGGCAATCGTTCGGATGGCTGGGTCGATATGGGCCGGTCACGTAATCTGTCTTTGTCGGGCGCGCTACGCCTGGACGTATCGCCGGAATTCAGCCTGACGCTTAGCCTGGCCCAGGGCTGGCAAAAGCCGCAGCGCTATTTCGGCATGCCCTTGATAAACGGCCAGCCAGACGATGCACTACGCAAGAAAAACTACAACGTCGGCGACGCATCCATCGATTACCAGGATCAGTGGGCAGAACTGTCGGCCTTGTGGACGCCCAACGACACAACCACGGTGCAAAGCCGTCTTTATCATATAGAAAGCAAGCGCCACTGGCGTAATGCCGAATACTACGATTACTTGCCTGCCAGCGGCCGGATCAAGCGCAGCAGCTATACCGACATCAGGCATGAGCAAACGCAAGTCGGCAATACCACCGATCTTCAGTTCGATACGCACGTTCTGGGATTGCCTAGCCAGGTGTCGGTGGGTTTCGATGTGAATCAAAGCGCGTTCAAGCACTCGAATAATTCGCCGTATTCGGGTTCCAGCATCGTCGATCTCTATGATTTCGACCGGGGCGAATTTTTGGATGCGAATACTGCGGCGCCCAAGTATCGCAACAAAGCGTTCCAGTACTCGTTATTTGCAGAGAACCGACTGGAGCTTACCGATAAGTGGTCCGTGCTGGGTGGCCTGCGTTACGACCATGCCGATGTAAGGCGGCGAGACCTGACGGTAGGTCAACAGGTTCTGGATAAGCGCTTCTCCAATGTAGGGTGGCGCGTGGGCACGGTCTACGACATAGTGCCGGACCTGGCTGTCTACGCCCAGTATTCCGAAGCCGCCGACCCGGTAAGCGGCTTGCTGATGCTGTCGCCGGCAAACCAGGACTTCGACCTGTCTACCGGCCGCCAGATCGAGATCGGTGCCAAGCAAGCTTTCTGGGACGGCAAGGGCGAATGGACGCTGGCGGCCTACCGTATCGTAAAGAACGGTCTGGTGACTCGCGATGTGTCGGATCCGACCAAAAGCGTGCAGGTCGGCGAGCAGTCGTCGCAGGGTATAGAGGCCACTGTGGGGCTGGAGTTTGCGCGCGACTGGCGCCTTGACGCCAATGTGGCCATGCTGCGCGCTCGCTACGAAGATTTTTCGGAGTCCGTGAAAGGTGTGGCAGTGTCGCGTAACGGCAATGTGCCGACCGACGTTCCCGAACGTCTGGCCAATGCCTGGCTAAGCTGGCGCTTCCTGCCGGGCTGGACGGCAAGCGCCGGGCTGCGCTATGTGGGTAAACGCTACGGCGACCGGGCCAACACGCTGGAGTTGCCGGCCTACACCACCACCGATCTGGCGCTGCAATGGAAGCCCAGGCGCGACCTGACCCTGTCGTTGCGAGGCTTCAATGTCTTCGACAAACACTATGTGGAAACGGTGTACTACAACCAGACTCAGTGGTTCCAGGGGCCGGGCCGCCGCGTCGAACTGACCGCCGCATATCGCTTCTAGCGCGGGAGCACGGTTATGACGACATACTGGACGCGTTTCAAGCGCATGGTGTATTTGATTCATCGTTGGACGGGAGTTGCTGCATGCATCTTGATGGCTTTGTGGTTTGTCAGTGGGGTCACCATGCTGTTCGTTGGCTATCCCAAGCTGCTACCGCAGGAGCGCCTGCATAATTTGCCCGTGTTGCATGCCCAGAATTGCTGCATGCCGGTAGAGCAGGCGCTGCAGCGGGCCGGCAAACCCGCAGCCGTCCAGGAAATCGTGCTGACATCGATCGCGGGCAAACCTTACTACCGTTTACGTCAAGGTGATGGCCGCTACCTGATTGTGGATGCCGTTACGGGTGCTGCGGCGGGGCCTGTCGACGGGGCAAGAGCGCTGTTGGCGGCAAGCGCCTTCATACCCGGCAACGATCCATCGTATCTGGGAACGGTGGGCGAGGACCGCTGGACGCATTCGGGGGCGCTGAATGACCACCGACCCTTGCACCGTGTTCAGATGAGCGATACCGCCCACACGCTGCTTTACGTATCGTCCACGACAGGCCAGGTTGTCATGGATGCGTCGCGCGCCGAACGGAACTGGAACTATGTCGGGGCCTGGTTGCACTGGCTGTACATGTTTCGCGACCGTCCCGTCGATCCTGTCTGGTCCTGGATAGTCATAGTCTTGTCCGGCGTGGGCGTGCTTGCGGCAGTAACGGGCACTTTGGCCGGGCTATGGCGATGGCGTTTCAGTCGGCCGTATAAGTCCGGTTCACATTCGCCTTATCGGGCGGGCTACCTGCGCTGGCATCATCTGCTTGGCTTGGCTTTTGCTGCTATCACCTTCACCTGGATATTCAGCGGCCTGATGTCGATGAATCCTTTTGCAATTTTCAATGCGAAGGCGGCGCGGCCCAATATGGCGGCATACCAGGGCGGTGTGCCAGGGGCTGAACGGCTGGCGCTTGAGGTGCCGGCGGCTTTGTCCATGCTTGAGCGGCAAGGCTTTCATGCGGTGGAAATGGAATGGCGCGTTCTGGCCGGGCTGCCATTTTT
>DATCYE010000278.1:0-2934 GCA_036570485.1 Pusillimonas sp.
TCCATTCCCGGCGTGCTGAAAAACGCCATCGACAACGCTTCACGCCCCTATGGCCAAAGCGCCTGGGCAGGCAAGCCCGCCGGCGTTATCGGCGTATCGATAGGCGCGATCGGCTCGGCGCTGGCGCAACAGCACCTGCGCAATATTCTGGCCTACCTGGATATGCCTACGCTGGGCCAGCCCGAGGCTTTTCTACAAGCAAACGACAGTTTGTTCGACGACGCCGGCAACATAGGCCCGCACAGCAAGGATTTCCTGCAAGGCTGGATGGACCGCTACGTTGCCTGGGTAAAAAAGCACGCTTAAATTTGCTCGAAGCGCTCGAAATAGCGCTCGGTGAACTCTTCGTGGTGATTAACTTCGGCGACGCGCGCGCCGGGTGGGCCGGTGTGCAGCCATGAAAGCATGCGGTCAACGTGATCGTGCGGGCCTTGAAGCAAGGCCTGCACCGAGCCATCCTCCAGATTGCGCACCCAACCCCTGACACCCAGCAAATGCGCCTGGCGCACCGCTGCAGCACGGAAACCCACGCCTTGCACGCGCCCCGTAATGGTCACGCCTATGGTCTCTGCGTGACTATCCTTGTAAAGTTTCTTCATCTGGTTATTATGTCACGGTGTTTCTGAAGCATTGTCTGCATATGTCCCCCAGCTCCCACTCCGCGCCCACCCAAAACACGGCCAGCCCACGGCAAACGCCGGATCCCGCAACGGAAAATCAGCCAGCGTCCGGTAGCGCATGGGTGGTCTTTTTGGCCTTTCTACGGCTGGGGCTTACGTCATTTGGCGGACCGGTCGCGCACTTTGGCTACTTCCGCGACGAATTCGTTACGCGCCGCAATTGGCTCAGCGACCGCAATTACGCCGATCTGATGGCTTTGTGTCAATTCCTGCCCGGCCCGGCCAGTAGCCAAACTGGCATGGCCATAGGCCTGGCTCGGGCCGGCTATGCCGGTGCTTTGGCCGCATGGCTGGGCTTTACCTTGCCTTCCGCTGCGGCGATGATACTGTTCGCGCTGGGCATAGCCACGTGGGGCGACTTCATTTCAGCCGGCTTTTTGCACGGCCTCAAACTGGCCGCCGTGGCCGTAGTGGCACAGGCGGTCTGGGGCATGGGCAGCAAGCTTTGCACCGATCGAACCCGCATCGCGCTGGCTATCGCCTCGGCCTGCCTGGCCCTGCTTTGGCCCGGCTCCTTGGGGCAAATCGCAGCCATCGCGGCCACAGCCTGCTTTGGCTTGTGGCGTCTGAAACCGCTGACTGCTCAAGGACAAGAACACAGCCACCTGCATATTCCGGTAGGTAGGCCGGCGGGCGTGGTCTGGCTGCTCGCCTTCACCGCCTTGCTGCTTGCCCTACCTGTTGCGGCGCAGGCTTGGGGCGACAACTTGCTGTCCATGTTCGACGCCTTCTTTCGCGCCGGGTCGCTGGTATTTGGCGGTGGTCACGTTCTACTGCCGCTGTTGCAGGCCGAAGTAGTGCCCACCGGCTGGGTTTCGAACGAAACCTTTCTGGCCGGCTACGGCGCCGTCCAGGCCATGCCGGGCCCCTTGTTCACCTTCGCGGCCTTTCTTGGTGCGTCCATCGATACGGGCATCAACGCCGTGTCTAGCGGCCTATGGGCACTGGCGGCAATCTTCATCCCGTCCTTCATGCTGGTCTGCGGCGCCTTGCCATTCTGGAATCAGTTACGCCGCAACCACCGCATGCGCGCGGCGCTCGAAGGCATTAACGCAGGCGTGGTGGGCTTGCTGCTTGCCGCGCTCTATCAGCCCGTATGGCTAAGCGCGGTGATGACACCGGCCGATTTCGGCTTGGTGCTGATGGCTTTCAGCGCCTTGATGTATTTTCGGGTTTCCCCGTGGCTGGTCGTCGTGGCCAGCGGGCTGGCCGGCTGGCTGCTAAGCGCCCTTTTATAAGCCGTCAGGCATGCACTCTTTCTTGCGCCGGCGCTTGCACGCGGTGCAAGTTCAAAGCGGTATTGATGATGCCGACATGGCTGAAAGCCTGCGGGAAATTGCCCAGCATGCGGCGCTCATGGGGATCGTACTGCTCGGCCAACAGGCCCACATCGTTGCACAGGCTGGCCAAATGCTCGAAAAGCGCGCGGGCGTCATCATCGCGCCCCAATAATACGTACGCGTCGGCCAGCCAGAATGAGCACACCAGAAAAGTACCTTCGCCGGGCGGCAAGCCATCAACGCCGTATTCAGTTTCGTAACGCAGCAGCAAACCGTCGCGCATTAGTCGCTTTTCGATAGCCGCGACCGTACCCAACACACGCGGATCGTCGGGCGGAAGAAAACCCGTCAAGGCAATATGCAGCAGGCTGGCATCCAGGCATTTACAACCATAGTATTGGACGAAGCTGCCCAGCTCCGGGTCGTAGGCCTCGCGACAGACCTCTTCATGAATTTCATTGGCCGCCCGCCGGCAGTTGTCGGAAAATTCGCGACCGTTCTCCATACTTTCGGCAACGGTGGCAATGCGGTCGAAGGCTACCCAGGCCATGACTTTGGAATGCGTAAAGTGTTGCTTTTGGCCGCGAATTTCCCAGATGCCCTCGTCGGGCTCGCGCCAGGCTTTTTCCAGAAACGGCACAATGACCTGGGCGATGGCTTCGATACGCGGATGGCGCGGTAAGCTGCCCTTTATTGCCTGGGCCATGGCGTCGGCCACCTCGCCATAGACATCCAACTGAGTTTGCGTGGCGGCGGCGTTGCCGATGCGCACAGGCTGAGAATCCTCGTAGCCGCATAACCATGGCAACTCGTATTCAGTCAGGGTACGTTCGCCACCCAGGCCATACATGATTTGCATCTGGTTCGGGTTACCTGCAACCGAGCGGGTCAGCCAGTCGCGCCAGGCGCGTGCCTCGTCGAAATAACCCAGGCTCATGAAGGCCAGCAAGGTCATGGTGGCGTCGCGCAGCCAG
>DATCYE010000279.1:0-5002 GCA_036570485.1 Pusillimonas sp.
GGGAGCGGTCAGGACGCTAAAGCATGGCTACGTTGTTGTTGCTTTCAACCAGGTGGCGGATGCGCACGGCATCGCCGATACGCGAATAGCGACCCGTGGAATTCAGCAGAACGATGGCAACGTCGCGGTTATCGATGCGGGTCAGCATGACCAGGCATTCGCCGGCTTCGTTGATGAAGCCCGTTTTGGATATTTTGATGTCCCAGTCGGAATTCTTTACCAAACGGTTGGTGTTGTTGTAGGTCAGTTGCCGGCCACGGCCGACATCGACCAGATAGCTGTCGTCGGTGGTGTAGCGATGGATAAGCGGCTGTTTGCTGACGGCGCGCAATAACTTGACCAAGTCGCGCGGCGAAGAGACATTTTCGCTGGAAAGGCCGGTGGGCTCGACGAAGTGCGTCTTGCGCATGCCCAGGGCGCGTGCTTTATCGTTCATGGCACGTACAAAGGCGGGCATGCCGCCCGGATAATAGCGGCCCAGGGCATGGGCGGCGCGGTTTTCCGAAGACATGAGCGCCAGGTGGAGCATATCGGCGCGACTAAGTTGGGTGCCTACCCGCAGGCGCGATCGAGAATGACGCAGGCGGTCGACGTCGGCGTCGGAAATTTCCAGGATTTCATCCATGGACAAGCCCGCTTCGGCCACTACCAGCGCGGTCATGAGTTTGGAAATGGAAGCGATCGGGCGGACCTCGTCACCATTTTTGTCGTAAAGCACGTGGGCGCTTTCAAGATCTTGCACGAAGGCGACTTCGGAGCGCAGCATGGCTTGCTGCGTATCCAGGGATTCAGCCTTGGATGCGCCCGCATGCGGATGTACGATCACGTCCTCATCAATGGATGGGGCATAGCTGGCTTTGCGCAGATTCTGGCGCCGTACGATATGTGTTTTGCCCGCGCGGGCTGTCGTCCGGCTGGTTGCCTTGGATGCTGTCTTGCGTTTAACGGCTTTCTTGGCGGCGGTTTTTTTGGAGATTGCTTTTTTAGTAGCTGGCTTTTGGGCCGTGGTGCTTGTTTTCTGAGCCTGGGTTGTTTGTGCCCGGGCGCTGGACGGGGTAGCGATGCCGATGCTTAAGGCGAAGACAATGCATAAAGGCAGCAGGGCCGATAATGAAAGGCGACGCAACGATGGAATGTGGGTTGCTGGCATGGCAAGGGCATGAAGGCGTATTTTTAATTGAAGTGATGGTATCAGAGAAAACGTCTTTATATTAGATAGTTACAACATTTGTTTAAGTTTTTTTTTAAGTTGATGCCGTAATTCGAGTGCTTTTAAGCAAATTGCTGTATATGGATACAGTAAAAAAGGCCGCCGATGCAATTGCATTGGCGGCCTTTTCTGTACATCAACTTATTGGCTAAGCAAGGGTGTTTAGTTAACCGTTATGTTGGCTTCTTTAATGACCTTGGCAAAGCGTTTGGTGTCGCTATCGATTTGCTTGATCATTTCTTGCCGTGAATTGCCTATTGGTTCAGCGCCGATTTGAGACATTTTTTCGCGGAACTGCGGCGATTTAATGACCTTGACCATCTCGGTATTGAGTTTGTCCAGAACGTTGGTGGGTGTGCCGGCGGGGGCCAATACACCGAACCAGGTTCCCAGGTCGAAATCATGCATGCCGGACTCGTTCAGGGTTGGAACGTCGGGCAGCACGGATGAGCGCTTGGCAGTGGTGACGGCCAGCGGGCGCAGTTTGCCTGCCTGAATATGAGGCAACACAGGGGTGATGGTGTCGAACGACATGCTCACTTGGCCACCGAGCAGGTCGGTGGTCAAAGGACCGCTGCCCTTATAGGGCACGTGCAGCAGCTCGATGCCGTTCTGCATGGAGAACTGCGTGCCGATCAGGTGTTGCAAGGTGCCGTAGCCGTTAGAGCCGTAAGCTAAGCCGGTTGGCGATTTCTTGGCCAGAGCGACAAGTTCCGTAGGGCTTGTAGCTTTGGTGTTGGCGGCATTGACGACCAGCACGTTGGGAACCAGAGCGACCGTCGTTACGGGATCGAAGCTTTTCTGGAAATCGTAGGAAAGCTTTTTGTAGACGTTGGTGGCAATGGTGTGGTGAACCGCGCCCATAAGCAGCGTATAGCCGTCTGGCTTGGAGCGTGCGACGATATCGGCACCCAGCGTGGCTCCGGCTCCGGGTTTGTTTTCGACGATGACCGGTTGGCCCAGCGCCTTGGACAATTGATCACCCAGCGCGCGTGCCAGCACATCGGTGGTGCCGCCTGCCGAGAACGGTACGACCAGGCTGACCGGCTTTTCGGGCCAGGCCTGCGCCATGGCGAAAGAGCTTGATAAAGCAAGCGCCGCCAGGGCGCCAACCCCTGTCATCGAGAGTCGGACGGCTTTTTTACTGAACGTATTTTCTTGGGTCTTTTTCATGCTTGTCTCCTTGTTGTTTATAGGCGCCGGGCGGCGCCGTTGTGCTCCGCTATTGATCAGGATTGTGCGATCCGGCTGCACATCGCCTTGGTTACGGCAGCGGTCGTGGCGTTGCCGCCCAGGTCGCGGGTATGTAATTCAGGACGGGAGGTAACATATTCCAGGGCTTGCATGACGCGTTGGGCTGCGGCGGTTTCACCCAGATGTTCCAGCAGCATGACGACCGACCAGAATGTTCCGACCGGGTTGGCCAGACCCTTGCCCATGATGTCGAAGGCCGAACCGTGGATGGGTTCGAACATCGACGGGTAGCGTCTTTCGGGATCGATGTTGCCGGTGGGTGCGATCCCCAGGCTACCGGCCAGGGCTGCCGCCAGGTCGCTCAGGATATCGGCATGCAGGTTGGTGGCGACGATGGTGTCCATCGATGCAGGCCGGTTCACCATGCGAGCGGTAGCGGCATCGACCAGTTCCTTGTCCCATTTAACGTCCGGGAACTCGGCCGAGACTTGAAGGGCGATTTCGTCCCACATGACCATGGCATGGCGCTGTGCGTTGGACTTGGTGATCACGGTAAGCAGTTTGCGTGGACGCGACTGGGCAAGTCGGAAGGCATAGCGCAAAATGCGCTCGACGCCGGCGCGGGTCATTATCGAGACATCGGTGGCTGCCTCGATGGGATGGCCCTGGTGTACGCGTCCACCTACGCCCGAGTATTCGCCTTCCGAGTTTTCACGCACGATGATCCAGTTAAGGTCGTCGATGGAGCAGCGCTTGAGCGGTGCGTCGATGCCGGGAAGAATGCGGGTGGGACGCACATTGGCGTACTGATCGAAGCCCTGACAGATTTTCAGGCGCAGGCCCCACAGCGTGATGTGATCGGGGATATCCGCATCGCCCGCGGAGCCGAAAAGAATGGCGTCTTTGTCGCGCAAGGCGTCCAGCCCGTTTTCAGGCATCATGACGCCGTGCTTGCGGTAGTAATCGCCGCCCCAATCGAAATTTTCGAATTCGAAGGCAAAAGAACTGTCTGCCGCGGCCAATGCCTGCAGCAGTTCCTGGCCTGCGGGTACGACTTCTTTGCCGATGCCGTCGCCTGGAATGGTGGCGATGCGATATGTTTTCATTCAATGCTCCTGATGCAATACGTGGCTTTGCTTGAACTATAGGGTCAATTCAGGCCAAAATAAGAGGCAAATGGTGAAACCACTGTTAACTTTAATTTAATAGTCTCACGGGCTTTTCAATGACTTCCGGCACCCATCCTTCCGAAATGGCGTTTTTCTCGGTGCTTGCCTCGTCGGCAGGATTGGGAGCGGCGGCGCGCACCCTGGGCATCACCACGCCTGCGGTCAGTAAGCGTCTGGCCCAGATGGAAGCGCGTCTGGGGGTGGCCCTGGTCATCCGCACCACCCGGCGCATGCACCTGACTCCTGAAGGCGAAACCTACCTGGCCCACGCAAGGCGAATCCTGGCCGACATCGACGACATGGAGCAGTTGCTGGCCGGTTCACGGGCGGCTCCCAAGGGCTTGTTGCGTGTCAATGCCTCGCCGGGTTTCGGTCGCAGCTATATCGCGCCATTGATATCGCGCTTTATGCTCAAGTACCCCGAGGTACAGGTACAACTGCATTTGATGGTCGATCCGCCTGCGTTCAGCAGCGATGCTTTCGATGTCTGCATCCGTTTTGGCGAACCACCCGATGGCCGCATTATTGCGCGGCGTTTGGCGGTTAATCGCAGACTGCTTTGCGCTTCGCCTGCCTACCTGGCTCAGCACGAAGCGCCACGCATTCCCAAGGACCTGGAAAAGCACAACTGCATAGGCATACAGCAGGGCGACGAGGCCTACGGAGTCTGGCGTCTGACCACAGAGCAGGGCGGCGAACGGACTACCGAGGTTGTGCGGGTACACGGCACGCTAAGTACCAACGATGGGGAAACGGCCGTCAATTGGGCCCTGGATGGCCACGGCATATTGATGCGTGCCGAATGGGATATCTCACGCTATCTGAACAGCGGGCGTCTGGTGCAGGTGTTGCACGACTACCAGACCCCCGATGCCGATATTTTTGCCACCTATTTGCAAAGACATCAGCTTTCGACGCGCGTGCGCGCCTTTGTGGATTTTGTGGCGCGCTCTTTTTCTTCTTCGGATTAGGCTACCCAAAGGCGCCTATGCGCCCACGGGAATACCTATGGGGCCGGAGCCTCGTTTGGCCCGGTACAGCAGGAAGCCGATGATGCTGATATTCAGTGCATTCCATGCCAGGCCGTTGATGAAGGCGGCGTGATAAGAGCCGCTAAGGTCGTAGATGGCTCCCGACATCCATCCGCCCAGCGCCATGCCAAACAGCGTGGCCATCAGTACGGTGCCCACGCGTGCGCCGGCCTCCTTGGGCGTGAAGAACTCGCGCACGATCAGTGCATAGGCAGGTACGATGCCGCCCTGGAATAAGCCGAACAGTCCGGAAATGACATACAGTGAAACCAGCCCGTTGCTGGACAGGAACATCAGCAGGGCAACGCCTTGCAGCACGGAACCCAGCAGCAGGGTACGCAGGCCGCCGATATGGTCGGAGATCCAGCCCGACACCAGCCGGCTGATGATGCCCAGGC
>DATCYE010000280.1:0-4228 GCA_036570485.1 Pusillimonas sp.
CGGTGACTGATATCGGCAGGTGAGTAATCGGCGGCGGTTTGCCCACGGTTTTCACAAAGGCTGCGGTAAATGAATTGCAGACCCGATCCGGATAGCAGCCGCTCCATGGAGACATGCTCGTATCGACGTCTTGCGGCCTGCCACAATATCAGCTCTCTGTCATCGGTGGGTGCGAAACTGGTGTGCCCACCTTCACCGGCCAGTGCAAGCCAGCGTTGCGCGCGATCTGGGATCAGCGCGGATACGCCCAGGCCTGTTCCAGGACCCAACACCCCCATGGGACAACCCTGAACGGCCTTGCCTCCGCCCACACGAATCAGATCGTGTTCGGGTAAATGGGGCAGGGCCAATGCAAGAGCGGTGAAGTCATTGATTACGTGCAATGTGTCCAGCCCGAGCGCGCGGCGGGTTTGCTCTATGGAAAACTCCCAAGAGAAATTAGTCATGCTGATATGGTCGCCCAGCACGGGATTGGCGATGCCGATGACGGCATGCCGGACGGGAGGATTGCCTTGAGATGCCAGGTAGTGACGGATGGCCTGCTCAAGAGTGGGGAAGTCCGCGCTGGCCAGCATATCGATATTCTGTATGTCGGTCACCGAGCGACATAGCGCAAAACGGGCGTGAGTGCCGCCTATGTCGGCGATCAGGTGGCGCTGGTGTTCATGCGTGCCAGTAGACATTGAGTGGGGCTCCTGTTTGAGCGATGACATAGCTTATAGGCATTGCGGGCGTGGCGTGTCGGCTGGCCTGCTGAAAGACATCGCGTTTTTTTTGACCTGCAATGCCAAACATGATGTGTTCGGCCTGCAAGAGGGCGGCGAGCGTCATGCTGATACGTTCATGCGGCGCGTTTGGAGGATTTATCTTTATATAACGATCCGCGCAGTCCGAATCCAGGGCCTGGGGCAGTTGGGGAGCGTCGGGAAACAAGGAGGCGGTATGCCCGTCTTCGCCCATGCCAAGCAAGGCCAGGGTAATGTCGCCAGTCTGTCGGTTGGCCTGCGCGACGCAGTCGTCCAAGTGCTGGCCGCTGCCGGCCAGGCCGGTAAATGTGGCGGCGGCAGCCAGGTTCTTCAGCAGATGCGTTCTGACCAGATGTTCATTGCTGTCGGGGTGATCCGGCGCCACGTAGCGTTCGTCGACCAGGGTGATATGTACCTTGGCCCAGGGCAGGGCCGTGGCGCTTAGCGCAGCGAATAGCGGCACGGGTGAGCGCCCACCCGAAACGGCCAGCCCCGCGCGGTCGGTGGCGGCGATGCTTTGCCGCAGGGCGGCCGATATATCGCGCACCATGGCCTGGATGTATTCGTGGTTTGAATTGAATTCATGCCACATATCAGGTTTCCTCTTGCCAGACTACGCCGGCGCGGGACAGCAGGCCGCTGGATGCGGCCGGCCCCCAACTGCCGGCGGTATAGGTTTTGGGCGCGATGGAATGCTTGTTCCAGCACTCCAGTATGGGTTCGACCCAGCTCCAGGCTTGCGCTTGTTCGTCGCACCGCATGAAAAGCGCCAGCCGCCCGCGAATCACGTCCAGCAACAGGCGTTCGTAGGCATCGGCCCAGCGGGCCTTGAACATGGTGTGGAAATCCAGGTTCAGGTAGGTCGATTGCAGATTCATGGCATCGCCCGGTTCTTTGGCCATGAAGTACAGACGCACGCTTTCTTTGGGTTGCAGGCGTATGACCAGCCGATTGGCCGAATGCAGGCCGATCGGCATGGGGAATACCGCATGGGGCACTTTGCGGAAATTGATGACGATTTCAGCCACACGTTCCTGCATGCGCTTGCCGGTGCGCAAGAAAAAGGGCACACCGGCCCAGCGCCAGTTAGCCACTTCCGCCTGTAGGGCGACGAAGGTTTCGGTATTGCTGTCCGGATCGACCTTGTGTTCTTCGCGGTAGCCGGCGACCGGCATGCCGCTGATGGCGCCGCTGCGGTACTGGCCGCGCACGGTTTTGGTCAGCACATCTTCATTGCTGAAAGGCTTGAGCGCCTTCAGTACTTTCAGCTTCTCGTCGCGCACGGCGTCTTCCGACAGGCTGGCAGGCGGTTCCATGGCGACGATGCAAAGTAGTTGCAGAAGGTGGCTTTGCAGCATGTCGCGCAGGGCGCCGGTACGGTCATAGAATTCACCGCGTTCTTCTACGCCCAGCTCTTCGGCGATGGTGATCTGTATATTGTCTATCCATTCGCGGCGCCATAGCGGCTCGAACAGCATATTGCCGAACCGTATGGCCATCAGGTTCTGCACCGATTCCTTGCCCAGGTAATGATCGATGCGGTAGATCTGGTTTTCGGCGAAGTGCTGGCCCACGGCGGCATTGATGGCGTTGGACGACTCCAGGTCGTGGCCCAGCGGCTTTTCCAGCACGATGCGCACGTTGGCGTGATTCAGCCCGACTTTGGCCAACTGCTGGCAAATGGTAATGAATAGATGCGGCGCTGTAGCCAAATAACATACAGTTATGCGTTCGGAGTTCACGCCCAGTGCATTGGCCAGCTCGGCGTAGTCGGCAGCGCGTCCGGCGTCCAGCGCATGAAAGCGCAGGCGGCTCTTGAATCCGTCCCAGGATTTTTCATCGAACTCCGTGCCCAGTCTTGGTTTGACGCGCTGCTCCAGCAATTCAAGATAGCCTTCCTGGCCCATGGCGGTGCGGCCCAGAGCAAAAATGCGGCCGTCCTTGTGCAGAGCGCCCGTCCGGTCGGCCTGGTAGAGAGAGGGTATGAGCTTGCGCAGCGCCAGGTCGCCGGTGCCTCCGAAAAAGACGATGTCAAAGGGGGGGGTAGTGGCCATGGACGCTTCCTTTTGAATCATTCCGCCGCGGTCCGCTCCGTAGCGGGCATTACACAGTAACTGTAATTAAGCTACATGTTTTGTGTCTTGTAAAGCCTGCTTATTCCAATCGAGCCGGACGAATTTCAAAAGCGGGGTGTTCAAGAACACCCAAGGCTACAATGGGCGGCTTGCGATTGCGTGCAGATCGCTGTTTTTACGATAAAAATTCATGAGCAAATCCCAGGCCCGCAGCACGATTGCCGATGTGGCGCGCCAGGCGGGCGTATCCAAGGCGACTGTTTCGCGCTATCTCAATCATCGCGATACCCTGCTTACGCCGGAAATCGCCAGCAAGGTCGAAGCGGCTGTACAGCAACTGGGCTATGTGCCCAGTCCCATGGCGCAGGCGCTCAAGCGAGGCCGTTCGCGTCTTATCGGCCTGGTCGTGGCCGATATCGCCAATCCCTATTCTGTGGCGGTGCTGCGCGGTGCCGAACAGGCTTGCCGCGAGGCGGGCTATCTGGTCATGCTGTTCAACCTGGGTAATGAAAGCGAGCGTGAAAGCGCGGGCATACGCGCGCTTACGTCCTACAAGGTCGAAGGCTTTATTCTGAACACCATGGGGCGTGATGCGGGCGCCGTTCTTGAAACGGCTCGGCAGGGCAAGCCCGTTGTGCTGGTCGATCGTTTGCACGCAGGCCTGGAGGTTGACTTCGTTTCCCTGGATAACCAACAAGCCATTAATCTTTCCGGCCGGCATTTGCTGGATGCGGGTTATCGCGATTTGCTGCTGGTTACCGAACCCCTAGGTACAGTCAGTTCGCGCATCGAACGAGCCCAGGCTTTCCAGGCCTTTGTTGCGCGGCAGGGCTCGTCGGTGTCGGGCCGAAACATTGAAAGTAGGGCGGAAACCCCCGAGCTTCTGGATCAGGCATTGCTGGCCCTGCGCGAGGCGGGCCATGCCAGGCCGGCGGTCATCACCAGCAATGCCGTGGTTACGCTGCGCGTGGTGGAAGCGGTTGCCAGGCTGGGCTGGCGCCTGGGTGTAGATGTGGGTTTGGTGAGCATCGATGACACGCCTTGGGCGCCATACGTGGGGCCGGGTATTAGCGCCGTGTCGCAGCCTACGGGTGAACTTGGGCGGCTGGCCGCTCAATGTCTGATGCAGCGGCTGGCAGGTTCGAATGTCGCGGCGCGCAAAATACTGCTGCCCGGAACCCTGATGGCCAGGGGTTCTACGCGGCGCTAAGGCCTGTTAATAGACCCGAGTTTGTGCCTGGATGTGTGCTTTCGTTCGGCCTTGAAAATTTGCTTCGGGTAAGTCCTGATATAATTCGCAGCTTCTTTGGTTAAACTTTGAAACCGGTTTCAGTGTACTGGTTTAAGTAGGTATTTTTTAAATCGCGCGGTATGCTTTTATCGCCGGCAATACCCAAGGTTCAAGCA
>DATCYE010000281.1:0-8477 GCA_036570485.1 Pusillimonas sp.
AGGAACGCAAATACATAAAAACTCCTGATAACTTTTTATAAAATACGCCGCCGCCAGAGCCTTAGGATGGCGGCGTCCAAATCATTTACTTGCCAGCCGCGCCAATAAGCAATTGCTTGATGAAAGGCAGGCGATCAACGCAGTGCATGCCCAGATTGCGGGCCCATGCCACCGGCGCCGTCTGGGCTGCAAAAAGGCGATGCAAGCCGTCGGTGGCAGCGCTCATGGCCATTACGGCTTCGGCGCGCGCGCGCCGGTAACGGTGAAGAACGCGTATGTCGCCAACGGAACGATAGTCTTCTTTGGCGTTCAGTATACGCAACAGATCCTCGACATCGGCCAGGCCCAGGTTAAGGCCCTGCCCCGCCAGGGGATGCACTCTGTGCGCGGCGTCGCCGACCAGCGCAACACCCGGTGCCACCATACCGCTTTTCTCCAGATACAGCGGAAAGCCGAACAGCGGACTGCGCACCGTCAACCGCCCCAGCCGCCCGCCCGTGGCCATGGCCAGTCGGGACTCCAGCTTGGCATTGCGGTCGGCCTCGGGCAGTGCCATGAGCTCTTGAGCCATCGCTTCGGGCATGGACCACACCATGGAAACCTGGTGCCCATCGGCTGTGCCGGGCAAAGGCAGCAGCGCCAGAATGCTGTCGCCGGTGAACCATTGCAGGGCAATGTTTTGATGCGGCAACTGGGCGTTCAGGTGCACAACCAGTCCCATATCGCCATAAGCGCGAGACTGCTGGCTGATGCCCGCCGCTACGCGTACCGGCGAACCCGCGCCATCGGCTCCCACCAGCAAACCGGGTTCAAGCTTGCGGCCGCTATCGGTCAAGACCGTGTTTGAGTCCAGGCGCTGGAATTTTTCGGCATGCCAGGCAACGCCAAATACCTGTACCGCCTGCTGCAATACGCGCTCAATCTCGCTGGACTCGACGATCCAGGCCAGGGCGGCCTGCGCCGTTTGCCAGGCATTCAAATGGACTACACCGCTGCCATCGCCATAAATTTCCATGGCCTCTACCGGGGTGACCCGGCTTGCATCCATCATGCCCCATACGCCCAGTCTAGACAGAAAGGCCTGGCTGGATGCCGATATGGCATATACCCTGGGGCAGTAGGCATCGGCAGCGCCCGCCTTAGGCGCAGCTTTGGGGCCAAGCAGGGCGACGTCGGCGCCGGCCTTGGCCAAGCCCAGCGCAGCGGCCAGCCCGGCAATGCCGGTACCGCATACCAGAACGGATTCCTTGCTCATCGTGCCGAGGGAGCTCCCGCCTGCTTGGGCCACAATAGCCAAGTTTCGCCCTGCTGCTTCATGCGGCCGGCCATCGCGCCGGCATCGTCGCCGAAACCCCAGTAAAAGTCGGTGCGGCCCGCGCCCTTGATGGCTGCGCCGGTATCCTGCGCAAACACCAGGCGACGCAGAGGCTGACTGGACGCCGGATACGTCGTTGACAGAAACACTGGTGTACCCAATGGCACAAAAGTGGTGTCGATTGCCACCGAACGCTGGCCGATCAGGGGAATGCTGTAAGCGCCCTTCGGACCCAGTTCGGGATCGGTCACCGCCTCTTCATTGAAAAACACCATGGCCGGATTGGCGTTCAGCATTTCCTGAACACGCGAAGGATGACTCCTGGCCCAGGTCTTGATATTTTGCATGGACGCCTGCGCCAGCGGCAGTTCGCCTTTCTTGGCCAGCCACTGTCCTATGGAGACATAAGGCCTGCCGTTATGGTCGGCGTAGGCCAGGCGGACTACGGAACCGTCGGGCAGTTGCGCCCGTCCCGAACCTTGTATTTGCAAGAAGAAGGCTTCGACCGGATCGCTGGCCCAAACGATGACGGGCGGTTGCCGCGCTTCGGAAGCGGCGATTTCGGCGCGCGTATCGTAAGGCACAACGCGCTTGCCCACTAGCTTGCCGCGCACGCGCTTGCCGGCCAACTCAGGGTAGACAGTGCCCAGGTCGATGGTGAGCAAGTCGGCCGGAGCTGCATACAAGGGCCATTGGTACTCGCCTTCGCGTGTGCGCGAAGCGCGCACCAGGGGCTCGTAGTAGCCGGTAACCGTATTGCGGGCCACCTTGCCGGACGCGTCCAGCAAATGCCAGGGCTGCAAATGGGTTTGCAGAAACTGCCGCAAGGCGGCGGCGCCGGGGTTGCCGGCGGCCAGCCCGGATTGGACCGCGGCTGCGCAAACAGGCTGCCAGGCGCGCGGCGTGGCACGCGCCTGCTGGGCCAGCGAACCGGACACAGGGCGCATCAAGCCCTTGCAATTATTGACGAAGGCTTTCCAGACATGCTCCAGGTCGTCATCCGCCCACCCTGGCAAGGATGCCCAAGACGCCTGCTTGAATTTCCCCGCCAAGGCACGGGCCGGGGTATCCCGCATGGCCCCCAGGGCCGGCACGCGCAGGGGTTGCTCGGCAATATTGGCCGCTGGTCCGGCCGGGGCTTCCGCCCCCGTGCCGGGAGCAGGAGTCAGCGATACGGTGCTGCACGCCGCCAGCAAAGCCAGCAGGCAGGAAGAAAGCAGAATTCGTTTCATAAAAAATTGTATGGCGTAGGGGTTAATGCAAAGTACGGGGCATGGCCAGAACGAACTCCTGGATGGGTACCTCGAAGGGAACGCCGTTTTCGCCGACGCAGTGATAGGTACCGCGCATGGTGCCCACCGGCGTGGACAAGGGGCAGCCGCTGGTGTATTCGAACGATTCGCCCGGCCCCAGCAAAGGCTGCTGTCCCACAACGCCCAAACCACGGACTTCCTGGGTCTGTTGCTTGCCGTCGGTAATGATCCAGTGGCGGCTGATGACCTGGGCCGCATGCTGGCCGTTATTGCTTATGCGCACGGTATAGGCGAACACGAACTGCTGCTCGCTGGGCTCGGATTGATCCGGCAGGTATTGGGGCGTAACGCTTACCGCGATGTCGTAGGGTTTCATGTTCGATTCCAAATTTCAGAGGCTCCCTGGCACTTACCTGCAATAATGACATATTCGCAGCTTTGGTTCTTGCCCACTTCGCACCATAAAAATTCACGACCATGCCTACTACCCAACCCACCCGTATTGCTCCCAGCCTGCTGGCCGCTGACTTTGCCCGCTTGGGGGAAGAAGTAAAGAATGTTGTCGCCGCCGGCGCCGACTGGATTCATTTCGATGTCATGGACAACCACTACGTGCCCAACCTGACCATCGGACCCATGGTTTGCGAAGCCCTACGGCCGCATACCGATGCGCCGATCGACGTACACCTTATGGTCGAGCCGGTTGACGCCATTATCCCGCAATTCGCCCAGGCGGGTGCCAATATTATTACGTTTCACCCGGAAGCCTCGCGCCATGTGGATCGCAGCCTGTCCCTGATCAAAGAGCACGGCTGCAAGGCCGGCCTGGTCTTCAATCCGGCCAGCTCGCTCGACTGGATGGACTATGTCATGGACAAGCTCGATGTCGTGCTGCTTATGTCGGTCAATCCCGGCTTCGGCGGCCAGCGCTTCATTCCGGGCACGCTGGCCAAGCTGACCCAGGCGCGGCGCAAAATAGATGCCTGGATGAACGCCGGCGGCCAGCCCATTGCGCTGGAAGTCGATGGCGGGGTAAAAGTCGACAATATCGCCGCCATACGCGCCGCCGGCGCCGACACCTTCGTTGCCGGTTCGGCCATATTCAGCCAGCCCGACTACAAAACCGTCATTGATGCATTGCGCGGCGAAATCGCCAAAGGCGAATCGCTGTCGACCTGAACTGCCATCCGTACGCCGCTTCCTTCTGGACGGCGGCGCCGGATCGGGCGCGCAGCCTTGTATCAGGCGGGATCGATATCCAGTGCTCCCGGGGCCGCGATGCCGCAGGCGTCCTGCAATATCGTACGACGCTCGACGAACAAGGAATTGCCTGGAATCTTCTTGGCCTCCGTCTTGGCCTGGGCGGCGAATTCGGCGATCTGATGGCTGGAATAAGGCAAGGCCGTATTCACCTGCACCACGCCCAGTGAAAAGCTGACCAGCGGATGGAATACCTCGGCACCCTGGCGATTTTCGGTGACATAGCCGCCTGCGGCCAGATGCTCCGCCTTATACAAATGGGACGTCGCAGAGGCGAACTGATCCAGCAGCTTGCCGCAACGCTCACGCCAGTCGGGGCTCTTGAAGATGACGATGAAATCGTCGCCGCCGATATGCCCGACAAAATCCAGGCCAGGATCGGCATGCTCGCGCAGCAGCCCGGCAGTGATCTGTATGACTTCGTCACCCTTGCGGTAGCTGTATAAATCGTTGAAGGGCTTGAAGTGATCCAGATCGCCGTAGCAGACGGCAAAGGGCTCTTCGCTGAGCAGCAAGGCCTCGATATGCTCGTCGATGGGAACATTGCCAGGCAATTGCGTCAGCGGATTGGCGTAACGCGCCGCATGAATCTGCATCTGGGTGATTTCACGTATCAGGTCAAAGCCCGTACCCACCCCGATGAACTGGCCGCCCTCGGTAATGATGAAGCCGTCCGACAAATGATGCGGGTCGGCTTCGGTAATCAGATTGCCCACGTCCTGCAGGCTGGTCTTGTGATCGACGATGAGCGGCGCATTTTCGATGAATTGGGCGCAGGGCTTGTTGCCATATAGCTCGCGATGATACGGCCGAGCCAGCTTGTCCAGCATGCGCAGGCGTTGAATAAGCCCTATGGGAACGCCCTCGCGCAGCACTGCCAGCACATTCAGCTCGGCTTGCCTCTGGAAAATATCGTAGACATCGTTGGTGGCGGTGGAGTCCGCAACTGCGGGCACTGCGCGCAAGATTTTGCGCACAGTCGCCACGCTTCTGTAGGCTTCATTCATTGGTGGCCGCTTTGGATTTGTGCCCTTGTCGAACAGCCGCAGGGTTTCGGGCGGTAGCACCGAAACCGGAGGCATGGTCGGTCTGGCCAGTAGGTAGCCCTGGCCGTACTGAATGCCCAGGCTGCGTATCGCCTGGAGCTCTGCTTCGGTTTCAATGCCTTCGGCAATGACGCTGGACTTCGATTGCTTGGCAATCTCGGAAATTGATCGTACAAATTGACGCTTGACCGCGTCCTTGTCGATACCCTGAACAAAATACTTGTCGATCTTGACGTATTCCGGACGCAGTTCCGACCAAAGTCGCAGGCTGGAAAACCCCTCGCCAAGATCGTCGATGGCAATCTGCAAGCCGAAACCACGATAATCCGAAGCCGCTTGCCGCAGCCTGGGATAATTCGACGTGGAGTTGGACTCGGTCAGCTCGATCACGATATTTTCAGGCGCTATCCCGACCAGAGCAGGCGTCAACAAGGACGCGCCCGACTCGACCGCCGGCATCAGCAGGACATCGGGGCTCATGTTCAGAAAAAGCTTGCCGGACAAGCCCAGCTGCACGAATCTTTCGATGTGGACCTTGCGGCACAAGCGTTCGAGCTCTACCGTTTCGCCGCACAGGCGGGCCACATTGAACAGGGTCGAAGGCACATGCAGGGGAGAATCGGAGGGGCCTCGTATCAGCCCCTCGTAGCCGATGATCGCGCCGGACTGCAAGTCGACAATAGGCTGATACAAAGGCGTTAACGCCACCTCCTTCAATACCTTGCGGAAGCTAGTCAGCATTTTCATATTTTCGCCATGCGTCGACCCATCATGCCTTGCGAGCACCTTATCCTGCATCGATATCATCTTCATTTGCGTCGAACAACCCATAAACAACACCCGACACAACGACAATGCGAGCCGGCCGAGGCAATCTAGCATCTGTACATTACAGACAAGTGTCTGGCATTCACCGCCACCGGCCTTGCCTGAAACGCATCAGGCAAGGCCTGCCACTACAATCGGGCATTCAAGCCTTGGCACTTTTCAGGAACTTACATGCCTTTTACCGCCGTTCTGCTGGACCTCGATGGCACCCTGCTCGACACCATTCCCGATCTGGCCAACGCCGCCAACGCCATGCGACAAGAACTGGGCCTGCCTGTACTCGCGCCGGAAACCATCGCCACTTATGTCGGCAAAGGCACCGAACACCTGGTCATGCGTGCGCTGCCCAACAACCCCGCCGGCCAACAAGCCAGCCCCGACGAAGTGCGGCATGGCCTGGAAATTTTCGAGCGCCACTACCATCAGCACAATGGCAAGGCGGCCACCATATACCCCGGAGCCCTGGAAGGACTGCAAGCCTTTAACCGCGCAGGCATGAAAATGGCCGTCGTCACCAACAAGCCCACCGAATTCACCCTTCCGCTGCTCAAGCATTTCGGCATGGACCGCTACTTCGAGCATGTGGTCAGCGGCGATACCTGCACACAAAAAAAACCTCATCCCATGCCTTTGCTGCACGCCTGCGACTTGTTGGGCGTTCGTTCGCAAGACGCCCTGGCCATTGGGGATTCCGTCAACGACGCACTCGCCGCCCGCGCGGCGAAAATTACCGTACTGGCCGTGCCTTACGGCTACAACGAAGGAATGGACGTGCGAACTCTTGAAGTCGATGATATAGTTATGTCCATCGCCGAAGCAGCCCAATGGGCCGCACGGCACTAAAACCGAACAAGAATCCATGATCGCTACCCTTTATTACTACACCACGCCCCGCGCCTATTGGCGCTGGTGGCGTTTGTGTTCTGGGTAGCGGTAATACACTCCCGGCGCCAAAGACCTTGTCTTTTTGTGCCGTCAGCATTACCAAAAAAGCGCAACCCGGAACCATAAAAATGGCCGGGTTTTTTTGATTCTGTCCCGGCCTGTATGTAAACATCACACAGAGACCACTATGACAGAGATCGAATTCAACGCCCTGGCGGCACAAGGCTACAACCGCATTCCCCTGATTGCGGAAACCTATGCCGATCTGGACACGCCCCTGGCGATATATCTGAAGCTGGCGCACGGTGGCCCGGAAGGCGGGCGCAATAGCTGTCTGCTGGAATCCGTGGTGGGCGGCGAGCGCTTCGGGCGATATTCCTTTATTGGCCTGCCGGCCAAGATCGTCATCCGCTCCAGCGGCTCCAAGACCGAAGTACTGCACCAGGGCAAGGTCGTGGAACGCCACGACGGCGATCCCTTAAGCTTCATCGAGGCCTACCAGCAGCGCTTCAAAGTAGCCATACCGCCCGGCATGCCCCGCTTTGCGGGTGGCCTGGCCGGCTACTTCGGCTACGACACCGTGCGTCATATCGAACCGCGCCTTGGCCCAGCAGTAAAGCCTTTCCCTGCCGGCCAAGACGGCGGCACGCCCGACATCATGCTTTTGCAGATCGATGAACTGGTTATCGTCGACAATCTGGCCGGGCGTACCTACTTGGTCGTCTATGCCGACCCTAGCCAGGCCGAAGCCTTTGCGCTGGCCCGGCGCCGACTGAAAGAGCTGCGCGAAAAACTTCGCACCCCCGTGGTCATTCCTTACGCCTACGCCAGCATGCAAACGGAAAGCCGCCGCGACTTCGACAAGAAAGACTACATCGACGCCGTTCTGAAGGCCAAGGAATACATTGCTGCAGGCGACCTGATGCAGGTGCAAATAGGCCAGGTCATCGCCAAGCCCTTCCGCGATTCGCCGCTATCCTTGTATCGCTCGCTGCGTTCGCTGAACCCTTCGCCCTACATGTACTACTGGAACTTCGACGACTTCCAGGTCGTGGGCTCGTCGCCCGAGATCCTGGTGCGCCAGGAAATAGCCAGCGAAACGGACCGCCACAAAACCATGGTGACGATCCGTCCGCTGGCCGGCACCCGCAAACGCGGCGCCACGCCGGAAGAAGACGCCCGCCTGGCCGAAGAGCTGATCGCCGACCCCAAAGAACGCGCCGAACACGTCATGCTGATCGACCTGGCTCGCAACGACGTGGGCCGCGTTGCCAAGACCGGATCGGTAAAAGTCACCGACACCATGACCATAGAACGCTATTCGCATGTCATGCATCTGGTGTCCAACGTAACCGGCGAACTGCACGACAACATGAGCAATATGGATGTGCTGCGCGCCGCCTTCCCGGCCGGCACCCTGACCGGCGCGCCTAAAGTGCGCGCCATGGAAATCATCGACGAGCTCGAGCCCGTGCGTCGGGGCATCTACGGCGGCGCCGCCGGCTACCTTAGCTACGGCGGCGAAATGGACGTGGCCATCGCCATACGCACCGGCATCGTCAAGGACGGCATGCTGTACGTGCAGGCGGCCGCCGGCATCGTCGCCGATTCAGACCCCGAAAAAGAATGGCAAGAAACCGAGGCCAAAGCGCGCGCCGTGCTGCGCGCTGCCGAACAAGTGCAATACGGCCTTGACGAACCCATCTAACAAAGCATCGACCCTAGGAGAAGCACATGTTATTGATGCTTGATAATTACGATTCGTTTACTTATAACCTGGTTCAGTATTTTGGCGAACTGGGCGAAGACGTTCGCGTTTTACGCAACGACCAGACCACGGTGGCCGAGATCGCCGCCATGCAGCCCGAACGCATTTGCGTTTCGCCCGGG
>DATCYE010000282.1:0-7548 GCA_036570485.1 Pusillimonas sp.
GGACGATGCCGCGCGGCTGTTGCAGTATCTGGATGAACTGGCGACGGTTGACCGGGTTGCGCCGGAATTGGGCATCGATGCGTCGGCGGGCATGCCACATGGCACGCAGTGCCTGCGCCGACATGCCGACGATCTCCGGTCTTTCCTGCATGACCAGAAAGGCCCGCAAGAGCAGGGCGGGGTTGCGCTCGAAGCCATCGTCGCGGCACAGGCCCAGACGGCCCCGTACCATGCAGAAATCGTCGTCGATCACGCGAACCTGATCATCGGGCAAAGGAAACAGCAGCTCTTCTATGCTTTGCATCAAAATGGTATTTAACTGGCTGACGACACGCGCCGCCCAGTAATACCGCTGCATAAGAAGTTCGCTGGGCCGCCGGTTCCGGGTGGCCTCAAAACCGTAGGTAGCGGCAAGGCCCGGTTGCAGATCGAACAGTACCCGGTCTTCGCGCCTGCCGGTCATAAGGTGCAGCTCTATCCGCAAGCGCTTGAAGGCCTGCTCTGCGCGCCGCAAAGCGCGGAATTCCGCCGCTGTCAGCAGGTCGGTTTTGGCGATTTCGCGCCAGGTGCTGCCCAAGCCGGCCGCCTGAGCCAGCCATAGTATGAGCTGTAGGTCGCGCAGGCCCCCGGGCGATTCTTTGCAGTTGGGTTCCAGCGCATAGGGCGTGTCCTGGTGGCGGGCATGCCGCTGCTGCATTTCCGAACGCTTGGCCTGAAAGAAGGTCTGGGCGTCAAGCTGTTCTCGCATCAGCTCGTGTAGCTCCTGCAGCAAGGCTTTGCTGCCGACCAGCCACCGCGCTTCCATCAGGGCCGTTTCGACGGTGATGTCGTTGGCCGACTCACGCCGGCAGTCTTCCAGCGTGCGCACGCTGTGGCCAGGCTCGATGCCCAGGTCCCACATGGACGCGATCAAGGTCTCTATCGTGCCCGTTTCTTCCCGGCTGGGCGGTTTGCGCAGCAGCACCAGGATATCGACGTCGGAGTAGGGGTAGAGCTCGCCGCGCCCATAGCCGCCTACAGCGACCAGGGTCGAGCCGGGCGGCAGAGGGTGCAGGCGCACCAGCTCGCGCAGGGTTTGATCGGTAATGCGGCGCAAAGAGGCCAGCAGTGTGTCCGGACGAAGGTTGGCACGAAAGGCGGCAACGGCTTCGGCCCGCTTGGCCGCCAGTTGCTCACGCAATGCCGCTAGAGCCTGGCCGTGCATGGTGGCTCCTGTTTTGCGCCGAATCAGGCCGCCTTGATGATTGCAGGCGGCTGGGGCATGCCGTCGGACACGGTCAGGACTTCATAGCCGTTGTCAGTAACCAGGATGCTGTGCTCCCATTGGGCCGACAGGCTGTGGTCGCGTGTAACGACGGTCCAGCCGTCGGCCAGGGTGCGGATTTCCTTGCGGCCGGCGTTGACCATAGGCTCGATGGTGAAGATCATGCCGGGCACAAGTTTTACACCCGTGCCGGGTTTGCCATAGTGCAATACCTGCGGATCCTGGTGGAATTTGCGTCCTACGCCGTGACCGCAGTATTCGCGCACGATCGAAAAACCTTGCTTTTCGGCATGTTTCTGAATGGCATGGCCGATATCGCCCAGCGTAGCGCCGGGGCGTACCTGCTCTATGCCCAGCCACATGCACTCGTAGGTGGTTTCAGTCAGGCGTTTGCCCAGAATGGAAGGCTCACCAATGTAATACATGCGGCTGGTGTCGCCGAACCAACCGTCCTTGATCACGGTGACATCGATATTCATGATGTCGCCGTTCTTTAAGATCTTATCGCCCGGAATTCCGTGGCAAATAACATGATTGACGGATGTGCAAATGGAAGCTGGAAAAGGAGTGTAGCCCGGCGGTGCGTAACCCACGGTGGCCGATTCCACTTTCAGTTCGTTGGTGATGAAATCCATGCATAGCCTGTCGAGCTCGCCCGTGCTGACTCCGGCGCGCACATGCGGCGCCAGGTAATCGAGGGTGGCGGCTGCTGCCTGGCAGGCAGCACGCATTTTATTGAGATCGGAGGGGTCTGTAACGAGGCTACTCATGGCAACTTGAATATAGTGGGCTAAAAATAGTAGAATTATAGGCTTTCTTAAAATTCCTTTAGGAAAAGCCAGTTTTAAAAACTGATAGTAAATCGCGTGCCCGGTAACTTAAGGGTGTCGGATGATCGACTTACAAGCTTTTAGCTTACAAAGCATAGAGAGTGTAGCGCCAAGCTGCTTCTTGCGCTTTGCACCTGCGAACATCCGATACAAGCCTGGCACAAGACCCAACCCTTGGAGAATTCTATGTCTTTAATGCGTGAAATGCTGGAAGCCGGTGTCCACTTCGGTCACCAAACCCGTTACTGGAACCCCAAGATGGCACCGTTCATCTTTGGTCAGCGTAACAAAATTCACATCGTCAACCTTGAACAGACTGTCGTCAAGTACCAGGAAGCGGCCAAGTTCGTTCGCCAGGTTGCGGCCCGCGGTGGTAATGTCCTGTTCGTTGGCACCAAGCGTGCAGCACGCGAGTTCGTCGCCGCTGAAGCCGCCCGTTGCGGCATGCCTTACGTCGACAGCCGTTGGCTGGGCGGCATGATGACCAACTTCAAGACGGTCAAGACTTCGGTCAAGCGTCTGAAAGAAATGGAAGCCCAACTGGCTGATGGCGCCAACGAGCGCATGAGCAAAAAAGAAGCCCTGATGTTCGATCGCGAACTGGAAAAGCTCAACAAGGCCATCGGCGGCATCAAAGACATGAACACCTTGCCCGACGCTTTGTTCGTCATCGACGTGGGCTACCACAAGATTGCCATCGCCGAAGCCCGCACTCTGGGTATTCCGGTGGTTGCCGTGGTCGATACCAACCACTCGCCCGACGGCGTCGAGTACATCATTCCGGGTAACGACGACTCCGCCAAGGCTACCGCCTTGTATGCCAAGGGCATGGCCGACGCCGTGCTGGAAGGCCGCGAGCAAAACCTGAATGGTCTGGTCGAGGAAATCACCGAAGGCGACGAAGAGTTCGTCGAAGTCGAAGAAGACCGCGAATAAACGTATGCCCCGGCATGTCCGGGGCCAGGGCCGCCGCCCTATAGCGGCGGCCGCTTATATCGTTTCGCATCTGCCCCGGCCCGCCGGGGCGTGTTTTAAAGAACTGGAGAAAAGAATGGCTCAAATTACCGCATCCATGGTTAAAGAACTGCGCGAGAAAACCGACGCGCCCATGATGGAGTGCAAGAAGGCATTGACCGAAGCCGAAGGCGATCTGGCTCGTGCCGAAGAGATTCTCCGTGTAAAACTGGGTAACAAGGCCAGCAAGGCTGCCACGCGCGTTACCGCCGAAGGCCTGATCGGCCTGCACGTAACTGCTGACGGCAAGCGCGGCACGGTCGTCGAAGTCAACTGCGAAACCGACTTTGTCGCTAAAAACGACGACTTCATCGCTTTCATCAACGAATTGGTCGAGCTGATTACCGACAAGAACCCGGCCGACATCGCTGCGCTGAATGCACTGCCCATGGGCGAAGGCACCGTAGAAAGCACGCGCTCCGCCTTGGTCGGCAAGATCGGCGAAAACGTAGCCGTGCGTCGCTTCGAGCGCTTCGAAACCGCCAATCAGCTGGCCAGCTATGTGCACGGCGGCAGAATCGGCGTACTGGTCGATTTTTCCGGCCCCGAAGAAACCGGCAAAGATATTGCCATGCACATTGCAGCAACCAAGCCTAAGGCGCTTGACGCCAACGGTGTGCCTGCTGCCGATATCGCCGCCGAGCGTTCCGTAGCCGAGCAGAAAGCCGCCGAATCGGGCAAGCCGGCCGAAATCGTCGCCAAGATGGTTGAAGGCTCGGTGCAGAAGTTCCTGAAGGAAGTCACCTTGCTGTCCCAGCCTTTCGTCAAGAACGACAAGCAATCCGTCGAACAGATGCTCAAAGAAAAGGGCGCCTCCATTGCCCGCTTCGCTCTGTATGTCGTGGGCGAAGGTATCGAAAAGAAATCGGAAGATTTCGCAGCTGAAGTCGCCGCTGCGGCAGCCGGCAACGCTTAATAGCGCGCATCAAGTAAATTAAGTAAAAAAGTCGGGCTTGCGTTGTCACGCAGGCCCGACTCTGGCTTACACTTTCGTTGGATTGTTTACCTGGGATACTACCTATGACCACCAGATCGTATAAGCGTGTTCTTCTCAAACTTTCCGGCGAAGCGCTGATGGGAGAAGACGCGTTTGGGATCAATCGCTCTACCATACTGCGCATGACGGAAGAGGTCGCTGAAGTCGCCACGCTAGGCGTCGAGCTGGCGATCGTCATCGGTGGCGGAAATATTTTCCGGGGCGTCGCACCCGGCGCGCAAGGCATGGATCGTGCCACAGCCGACTACATGGGCATGATGGCAACCGTCATGAATGCGCTGGCGCTGCAAGACGCACTGAAGCACCGAGGCGTCGACACACGGGTTCAGTCCGCCCTGAATATCGACCAAGTCGTCGAACCCTATATTCGCCCCAAGGCGCTGCGCTACCTCGAAGAAGGCAAGGTCGTGGTGTTCGCCGCCGGAACGGGCAACCCGTTTTTTACCACCGATACCGCAGCAGCCCTGCGCGGTGCCGAGATCGGTGCCGAGATCGTCCTTAAAGCAACCAAGGTCGACGGCATCTACAGCGCCGATCCCAACAAGGATCCCAACGCTACCCGCTATTCGCGCATCAGCTTCGACGAAGCCATCGTGCGCCGACTGGAAGTCATGGATGCCACGGCCTTTGCGCTGTGCCGCGACCAGAAGCTGCCCATCAAGGTGTTCTCCATCAATAAGCCTGGCGCTCTGAAGCGCGCCGTGTCGGGCGAAGACGAAGGTACACTGGTACACGTTTGAATTAAAGGAATAGTAATGAGTCTTTCGGAAGTCAAGAAATCGGCCGAATCGCGCATGGGCAAGTCGATTGAAACGCTCAAGACCGGCTTGTCCAAGATTCGCACCGGTCGCGCTCATGCCGGCATACTCGATCATGTCATGGTCGAATACTACGGCTCCCCGGTGCCGGTCAGTCAGGTTGCCAACGTCAACCTGGTCGACGCTCGTACCATCAGCGTGCAGGTCTGGGAAAAGAACATGGCCGGCCCCGTAGAAAAAGCCATACGCGATTCCGATCTGGGGCTGAACCCGATCTCCATGGGCGACAACATCCGTGTTCCCATGCCTGCGCTCACCGAAGAGCGGCGGCGTGACCTGACCAAAGTGGTCCGCACCGAAGGCGAAGACGCCAAGATTGCCGTGCGCAATTTGCGCCGCGACTCCAACGACACGCTCAAGAAGCTGGTCAAGGACAAGGAAATCTCCGAAGACGACGAACGCCGCATGCAGGACGAAATCCAAAAGTTGACCGATAAGCATGTCGCTGAAATCGACAAGCTTGTCACACAGAAAGAAGCCGAGATCATGACGGTCTAGAGCCGGCTGCACACCTCGGATTACTCTTCATGCCCAGCAGCTCGACACAGTCCATACCTTCATGCTCTGACATCCCGCGTCACATTGCCGTCATCATGGACGGCAATGGGCGCTGGGCAACCAAGCGTTTTCTGCCTCGTACCGCCGGTCATGTCCGCGGGGTACAGGCGGTACGCCGCGTGGTCGAGGCCTGCGGCAAACGCGGCGTCGAGTACCTGACCTTGTTCGCTTTCAGTTCCGAGAACTGGCGTCGACCCAAAGAAGAGGTGTCGCTGCTGATGCGTCTGTTCATTCAGACGCTGGAAAAGGAAGTCGACAAGCTCGAAAAACAGGGCGTGCGCCTGCGTATCGTCGGCGATCTCACACCCTTCGAACCCAAGCTGCAAGAACTGATACGTTCAGCGGAGCAGCGCACTGAACATAACAGCACGCTTAATCTGACCATTGCCGCCAACTACGGCGGCCGTTGGGATATCCTGCAAGCCATGCGCCGCCTGCTGGAAAGCCGCCCCGACCTGGCGGATAATCCGCAGGCCATAGAAGAAACTGAACTGGCCGAACACTTGTCCATGGCGTATGCGCCCGAGCCCGATCTTTTCATCCGTACCGGCGGCGAACAGCGCATCTCCAACTTTCTGGTTTGGCAACTGGCCTATACTGAACTGTATTTTTCGCAAGATTACTGGCCGGATTTCGGAGCCAAAGAGCTTGATGCGGCATTCAAATGGTATAAAACCCGCGAGCGTCGCTTCGGTCGCACCAGCGATCAGGTGTCCGGCCTAATATAAGCAAGGGAACGCCCTATGTTGAAGCAGCGTGTCATAACGGCGATAGTCCTGCTTGCGGTATTGCTGGGAACGCTGCTGGCGTCCAGTCCATGGCCTTTAGTGTCTCTGTGCGTACTGCTGGCCGCAAGTGCCCTGTGGGAGTGGCTGCGGCTTACCTGGCCCAAACAGGGTACGCCTTTTCCCATCCTCCTGGCCGCGCTGGCAGCCGCAGGCCTGCTGCTGCTCGCCTATCAATGGCTTTCGGCCACGCCGGCCAACTGGTCGACAAGCCTGCGGCAAACCATCAATCAATGGCTGATGCCCCTTGTTGCGGCGATCTGGGTCATCGTGGCCAGCGCCATGGTGTACCAAGGACAATCCCAGGTTCGCGAAGGCGGCCGCTGTCTTAGCCTGTTCGGCATCGTGGCTGTTTTGGCTGTCTGGGCGGCACTGGTGCAGTTATTCATCGAGCGCGGAGCCTGGTTTCTGGTGTCCTTGCTGGCGCTCATCTGGTTCGCCGACATTGCCGCCTACTTTACCGGCAAGGCATTGGGCAGGCATAAGCTGGCGCCCAGGGTCAGTCCGGGCAAGACCTGGGAGGGCGCAGCAGGCGGAGTGTTGGCCGCTGCGATTTGGGTTCTGGCCAGCGCCTACTGGCCAGGCAGCTTCGGGGCCGTCTTGCTGCAGCAATGGCCCTGGTGGCTGGTCTTGCTGATTGCCGTGTTTCTTGCCGCCTTGTCCATCGTGGGAGATCTGTTCGAGTCCTTGCTTAAGCGCCGCGCCGGTGTCAAGGATTCCAGCGGGCTTTTACCCGGCCACGGAGGCGTGTAAGACCGTATCGATGCATTGTTGCCAGTCGCGCCGCTGGCCTTGCTGCTGACCGGAGGCTGGAATCAATGAAAACGCAGCATGTTTGCGTATTGGGGTCTACCGGCTCTATCGGCGTCAATACCTTGGACGTTATTTCGCGCCACCCGGATACGCTATCCGTATATGCCTTAAGCGCCCACAGCCGGATCGAGCAACTGGCCGAACAGGCAGCCAGCACCGGCGCCAAAGTCGTTATCGTGCCCACTGATCAGGGACGCAGGCGTTTCGAGCAGTGCTGGTCAGGCACGCGCCCCTTACCCGAGATCCGGGTGGGTGCCGCCGCCTTGGCCGAGACCGCCGCCGACCCGCAGGTGACCACTGTCATGGCGGCTATCGTGGGTGCCGCGGGCCTGCCTTCGGCGCTTGCGGCCGCGCGCGCCGGCAAACGCGTGCTGCTTGCCAACAAAGAAGCCTTGGTTGCGGCGGGCGGACTTTTCATGCGCACCGTACGCGAATGCGGCGCCGAGCTGCTTCCCATCGACAGCGAGCA
>DATCYE010000283.1:0-4801 GCA_036570485.1 Pusillimonas sp.
ATGACGTGGGTCGGTGCAAATGACGCGCACCACGCCGTGACGTTTGATGATCTTGCAATTGCGGCAGATCCGCTTTACCGATGCCATTACCTTCATGGTTGACTCCTAGTTTCCTGTAACCGGCCGCTTATTTAGAGCGGAAAACAATTCTGGCACGAAAGGTCATAGGGCGTGAGCTCCACAGTGACTTTGTCGCCCGGCAGAATCCGGATGTAATGCATACGCATCTTGCCCGAAATATGGCCCAGCACCACATGGCCATTTTCCAGCTTGACGCGGAACGTTGCGTTGGGAAGGTTTTCGACAACCTCACCCTGCATTTGTATAACATCGTCTTTTGCCATTGTCCCTTCTTACCGCATTGGCAGCCCCGCACCCTTGAAATTAGCTTTCTTGAGCAGCGAGTCGTACTGTTGAGACATCAGATATGCCTGCGCCTGAGCCATGAAATCCATGGTCACCACCACAATAATCAGCAAGGAGGTGCCACCGAAATAAAACGGCACATTCCAGCGCGCCTGCAGCAATTCGGGAAGTAAGCAAACCAACGTAATATAGATCGCGCCGGCCAGGGTCAGACGCATCAGTATCTTGTCGATATAGCGCGAAGTTTGTTCGCCTGGACGAATACCGGGGACGAACGCACCGCTTTTCTTCAGGTTGTCCGCGGTTTCCCGGCTGTTAAACACCAGCGCCGTATAGAAAAAGCAGAAGAAAATGATCAACGCCGAATACAACGTAATATAAAGAGGCTGCCCCGGAGTGATGGCCGCGGCCAGATCGCCCAGCCAGCGCATGTCCGGATTGCTGGAGAACCAGCTTGTTACCGTGGCGGGAAGCAAAATGATCGACGAGGCGAAAATAGGCGGAATGACACCCGACATATTCAGCTTCAGCGGTAGATGCGAGCTCTGGCCGCCGTAGATCTTGTTTCCCACCTGGCGCTTCGCGTAATTTACGGTGATGCGGCGCTGGCCGCGCTCGACATAGACCACGAAATACGTAACCGCCACCACCAGCGCCACCACGAACAACGCCGACAGCACCGACATGGAATCCGTGCGGACCAGGTCGAGCATTCCGGCCAGGGCGCTGGGCAGGCCCGCCACGATTCCGGCGAAAATCAGTATGGAAATACCGTTGCCAAGCCCGCGCTCGGTAATCTGCTCGCCTATCCACATCAGGAACATGGTGCCGGTCACCAGCGTGACGACCGACGTAAAGCGAAACATCATGCCGGGATCGATGACCAGACCGGGCTGCGATTCCAGGGCGACCGCAATGCCCACGGACTGGATCAGAGCCAGAAACACGGTGCCGTAGCGAGTGTACTGGGTAATCTTGCGCTGCCCCGACTGGCCTTCTTTCTTGATGGCCTCGAGGGTCGGCACCACCACCGCCATCAACTGCATGATGATGGATGCGGAAATGTACGGCATGATCCCCAGGGCGAAAACGGAGAACCGTTCGAGCGCACCGCCGGAAAACATGTTGAACAGACCCAGAATGCCGTTCTGATTTTGCTGGAACAGGTCGGCCAGGGCGTCGGGATTGATGCCCGGCACCGGAAAGTGTGTTCCCAACCGATAAACGACCAGAGCCAGCACGAGGAAAATGACCCGGCGTTTGAGATCGCCGTACTTCGCCCCCGATTTACCCTGTGCCTGAGCTTTTGCCACCCGTTACCCCTTAGACCAGCGAGCCGCCGGCCGCTTCGATCGCCGCGCGGGCGCCGGCCGTGGCGGCCAGCCCGTTAAGAGCAACCTTGCGCGACAGCTCTCCGGACTTTATAACCTTGACTTAACGCACGCCCTGGCCGATTATGCCGGCCTGCTTGAGCACCTGGACATCGACTTCGTCGACCGGCAGACGCTGCAGATCGGACAGGCGCACCTGCGCATACAACTTCTGGCCCGGCGCCGTAAAGCCGCGCTTGGGCAAGCGGCGCTGCATAGGCATCTGGCCGCCTTCGAAGCCGACTTTGTGGAAGCCGCCCGTGCGGGATTTCTGGCCCTTGTGGCCACGTCCGGCCGTCTTGCCCAGGCCGGAGCCGATGCCGCGCCCGACACGACGCCTGGCGCGCTTGCTGCCTTCGGCGGGGCTCAGCGTATTCAATTGAGTTTCTGACATCTCGATTCCTTTCAGGCTTCTGAGACGGTAACGAGGTAATCCACCTTGCGGATCATCCCACGCACCTCAGGCGTATCGATCAGGACACGGCTGCTGTTGAGTCGATGCAGCCCCAGGCCGCGCACCGTGTCGCGATGAGACTGCTTTGTGCCGATCACGGACCGCACGAGGGTTACTTTTATTTGCTTCTGTGCCATGACTTACCCCAGAATTTCTTCGACGGACTTGCCGCGCTTGGCGGCAATTTCCGCAGGCGTCGAGCAAGCACGCAGGCCGTTGAGCGTGGCGCGAACCATGTTGTACGGATTGCTTGAGCCCAGGCTCTTGGCCACGACGTTGCGTACGCCCATGACATCGAATATGGCGCGCATCGGGCCGCCGGCGATGACACCGGTACCTTCGGCGGCGGGCGAAATAAGAACGGTGGAAGCACCGTGCTTGCCGACCACGGCATGATGCAGCGTGCCGTTCTTAAGGGCTACCTTGATCAGGCCGCGACGGGCCTGTTCCATTGCCTTCTGGACGGCGACCGGCACTTCGCGAGCCTTGCCCTTGCCCATGCCGATGCGGCCATCGCCGTCACCAACCACGGTCAATGCGGCAAAGCTCATGGTGCGACCACCTTTGACCACTTTGCTGACGCGATTGACCCCAATCATTTTCTCACGCATGCCATCGTCGCGCTCTTGCTCGGTGGCGTGCCTGCCTTGTGCTTTAGCCATTTGAATTCCTTGCTTAGAATTTCAAGCCGGCTTCACGCGCGGCGTCGGCCAGCGCTTTCACGCGGCCATGATAACGGAAGCCCGAACGGTCAAAAGCAACCAGTTCGATACCAGCGGCTTTGGCCTTTTCGGCTACGCGCTTGCCAACCAGGCCGGCGGCGGCGGTGTTGCCGCCATTGGCGTTCTGGCCTGCAAGCTCTTTGCGAACTTCGGGCTCCAGCGTCGAGGCGCTGACGAGCACACAATCGCCTTCCGGCGAAATAATGTTTGCGTAGATGTGCAAATTCGAGCGGAAAACACTGAGGCGATGCATACGCAATTCGCTGATTTTCCGACGGGTCGATGTTGCACGACGCAAACGGGAGGTTTTCTTGTCCATGATTCTTCCTTGCCTGCGCGCTTATTTCTTCTTGGTTTCTTTAAGGACGATGCGCTCATCGGCATACCGCACGCCTTTGCCTTTGTAAGGCTCGGGTTCGCGATAGGCACGAATTTCAGCGGCTACCTGTCCGACCGCCTGCTTGTCGGCGCCCTTTACGACGAGTTCCGTCTGGGTGGGGCACTCGACCTTGATGCCAGCAGGCATTTTGTGTTCGATGTCGTGGGAAAAGCCAAGCTGCAGCTTGAGCGTATCGCCCTGAACCTGGGCGCGGAAACCCACACCGACCAAGTTGAGCCTGCGCTCGAACCCTTTGCTGACGCCGACAACCATGTTGTTGACAAGCGCGCGGACCGTGCCCGACATGGCGTTGGCATGTTTGGTGTCGCCCACGGCGGCAAAGGTCAGTTGGCCATTGTCGAGCTCGACCTTGACATCGCCCGTCAGGGCTTGGGTCAGGGTGCCCAGCGGGCCCTTGACCGTGATCTGATCCGCACCGATCGTGGGTTCGACGCCACTTGGCACGGAAACTGGATATTTCGCTATACGTGACATGTGATTCTCCTTATGCCACGTAGCACAGGACTTCGCCGCCCACGCCATTGGCGCGCGCTTTGCGATCGGTCATGACGCCACGCGAAGTCGAAACAATGGCAACACCCAACCCGTTCATGACCTGGGGAATGGCGTTGCTGCCTTTGTAAACACGCAGCCCTGGACGCGAGACGCGGTCGATGCGCTCGATGACCGGACGGCCCGCATAATATTTCAACGTGATTTCCAGAACGGGCTTGACCTTGTCGCCAGCCACCTGAAAATCATCGATATACCCTTCATCCTTCAGCACGGCAGCAATGGCTGCTTTCAGCTTCGAGGAGGGCATGCTGACCGACGTTTTGTTGACTTGCTGCGCATTGCGCACGCGAGTCAACATGTCGGCGATGGGATCGCTCATGCTCATGTATGTTTCTCCTACCAGCTAGCTTTGGTCATGCCCGGCACTTCGCCGCGCATCGTCATTTCGCGAAGCTTGTGGCGAGTCAGGCCGAACTTGCTATAGACACCGCGCGAACGGCCCGTAACAATGCAACGATTGCGCTGGCGAGTCGGATTCGCATTGCGCGGCAATTGCTGCAATTGCAGGCGCGCCTGATAACGCTCTTCGTCGGACTTCGACTGATCGTCGATGATTGCCTTTAGCGCCGCACGTTTCGGTGCGTATTTTTCAGCCAGCTTGGCGCGTTTGATATCGCGATTGATGAGTGATAGTTTTGCCACGTCATCGCCCCTTAGTTACGAAACGGGAAGCTGAAGGCGGTAAGCAGCGCCTTGGCTTCGTCGTCGGTCTTGGCGGAAGTGGTGATGCTGATGTTCAGCCCACGCACCGCGTCGATTTTGTCATATTCGATTTCGGGGAAAATGATTTGCTCTTTAACCCCGACGTTGTAGTTGCCGCGTCCATCGAACGCGCGCCCCGAAATACCGCGAAAGTCGCGCACACGCGGCAGCGCCACGGCAACCAGACGATCCAGGAATTCGTACATGCGTTGGCCGCGCAGCGTAACCATGC
>DATCYE010000284.1:0-4817 GCA_036570485.1 Pusillimonas sp.
CCATCCAGATCCTGCGGATTGCCCAGCCGACGCTGCGGAATGCGCTTGACCAGCGCCCGCCCTTGTTCCGATGCGAAAAAATCGCGATTCAAATTGGTTTCTACATACCCCGGCGCCAAAGCGTTGACCCTGATGCCGTAGCGAGCCCACTCCAGCGCCAAAGCGCGGGTCATTTGTTCTAGCCCGGCTTTCGAGGCGGTATAAGGCAGCACAGAGGCGGCAACGCGATGCCCCAGTATGGATGTGATCGTGATGATGGAACCGGGCCTGCCTGCATCCACCAAGCGGCGCGCGGCCTGATTGCACACCAACCAGCTGCCTTTCAGATTGACATCGACAACCTGAGTCCATTCGTCGGCGGAAATATCGAGTGATTTTTTGTTGGCCGGAACACCTGCGTTGCAGACGAGTATGTCGACGGCGCCGCAACGCGACCAAGCCTGCTCGAAACCTTGTTCGACGCTGGCGGGGTCGCTGACGTCCATGGATATGGCATGCGCCTGGATATTATTGTTTTGCAATTGCGCGGCCAGATCTTGCAACGGCTGAAGACGACGTCCGGCCAGGACGACGGTTGCACCGGCACCACCCAGCGTAGCCGCGAAATGCGCGCCCAATGCGCCAGCCGCTCCTGTGACCAGGGCGACCTTGCCATCCAAGCGGAATCTGACGTCCATTTCAGCCCCCTCCCTTTGACTCAAATAATAGAACGATCGTTCGATGATGTCAATGAAGAGCGACTTCGTGCCGCTACGTTTTGCCTCTATACTCCTTCTCACTCGTGTTATATGGCGTTTGCATGATTACACGCATACCCCAGCTCCAGCGGTTTCTTTACAGCCACTACTTTTTTGGCGGCTTACGGCAAGCCATTGGCGTGCTTTTGCCGGCCCTTATCCTGGTGGGCGGCCTCCAGATGTACAGCGTAGGCATGATCGCCGCCATCGGCGCCGCCTGCGTAGCCATCATCGACCAGCCGGGCGGCCCGCGACGCTACGGCACCAACGGCATGCTGGCGGCTATCTTGCTGGGATCGCTAACCGCTGCGTTAACCGGGCTTGCATCCTCGCACAGCCTGTTGATCTGGCTGGTGGTTCCATCCCTGTGCTTTCTATTTTCAATGTTCACGGTGTTCGGCAAGCAAGGCGGCCTGTTGGGCTTTGCCTGCCTTTTGATCATGACCTTGACCATGCGCGTGCCGCTGGACCCTCACGAGGTTCTGCTGCACACCCTGTATTCCTTTCTGGGCGGCGCATTCTATTTCGTCTTCAGCTTCGTAGCGCACCGACTTCTGTGGCATCGAGAAGAACTACAAGCGCTATCCGTGGCCTTGTTTGCAACCGCCGACTACATGGCCGCCCGATCGCGCTTCTATGACGTGAACTCCGACCTGGAAGAAAGCTATCGTCTGCTGATTCATACACAATCGGCCATGACCGAGAAGCATCAGGCGGCGCGCGACACTGTCCTGCGCGAACTGCCCAAAGGAAGGGGGCATGCGGATCGCCTGCGCACGGCATCGCTGAATATTTTCATAGACATGGTCGCCTTGCTGGACAGCCTGGTCGCTACCCATACCGATTACGCCACGCTGCGCCGCACCCTGCCCAATAGCGACGTGCTGATCTTCGGGCGCGATGCGTTGCGCAAGCTGTCCGATAACGTAGCGGCCATCGCGTTCAACGTCGCGCGCAACCGACACGCCAAAGAGCGCAACAGCGTCAAGGCCGAACTGCGCGCCATCGAGTACGAACTGGAAAAGTACCGTGCAGACGGCATGACCGAAAGGGAGCCCGAAGTCTATGCCCTGCTGGTGCAGGTGCTGCGCCGCTTGCGTAATGCAACGCGCGTGGTTGATCGCATGGCCGAGCATTTAAGCGGCGCGGGTAATACCGAGCTGGTGGACATGCGGCTGGATAAATCGCTGGACCGCTTCCTGTCGCGCAAGACTTGGCGCCTGGGCATGTTGACCAGCAACCTGCGCATCGACTCGCCGCATTTCCGCTATGCGTCGCGCGTGGCGATTGCCGCCCTGCTGGCCATGACGCTTACGGCGGCGCTGTCGCACCTGCCTTTTCTGGCGACCATGGCGCCGGAACTTAGCGCGCACGGCTACTGGATAGTCCTGACGATTTTGGTGGTCATGAAGCCCGGTTTCGCCCTGACGCGCCAGCGCAACGGCTGGCGGCTGGCCGGTACCCTGATAGGCTGCGCACTGGCTCTGGTGCTGTTCAATGTCACGCACAACCCCGACGTCTATCTTGCCGTGCTGGTCGTGACCTGCGTGCTGGGTTATAGCCTGATACAGGTAAATTTTATGGGCGCAGCCATTTTCAACACCTTGTTCGTGCTGCTGGTGTTCCATTTTCTTTCCCCCACCACTAATGCCGTGATAGGCGAAAGACTGGTCGATACCTTCATCGGCTGCGGGCTGGCCCTGCTATGCAGCTACATTCTGCCCTGGTGGGAGCATAGCTTCATGGGTTCGCTGGCACGCGCCGCCAGGAAATCGAATCAGGCCTTCCTGCAAGCCGGCCTGCGCTACGCCGAACTTACGCGAGCGCAAGCTGCGGGGTCTGCAAACGTACAGGATCTGGACGCGAAGCAACATGAAGCCGAAGTCCGCTGGCGGTTGGCACGCAAGAACGTGCACATTGCCTTTGGTAATTTTGCCTCCGCCTTCTACCGAATGATGGACGAGCCGGTCAAACGCCAGAACAATGTTCCTGAATTGAACAATCTGCTTATCCAGAATCATGTGCTGGCATCGCAAATTACTTCGGCGATGCCTATTTTGGCGGGCCTGGATCGCGTACCGGAGGGCATACAAAATTCGCTGGATGCAGTAAGCCTATACCTGGACGGCAAGGACGCCGACCCGCCCGCTTCGATAGAAACCGAAGGCGAACTGGCCGCGCTGGCCTATCCTTTGCGGCAGATGGTGAAGGCCGCGCAACTGATACGGCAGGAAATGCGCGGCCTTGAAAGCGCCGATAACGGCGCTTAGCCGACCAGACTCAAGCCAGCTTGCGCCTGAACATCAGTTTGTCGGCACCCGATTCGGACGCAATATAAGCATAGCCTTCGCTGGCGAAGCCGTGCAGGGCATCAACGGTTGCTATCTTGTTTTCGATGACGTATCGGGCCATCAGGCCGCGAGCCCGCTTGGCATGGAAACTGATCACCTTCCAGACACCGTTCTTGTAGTCCTGAAAAACGCACTGCACTACCCGGGCCTGAAGCGTCTTCAAATCGACCGACTTGAAATACTCTTCGGATGCCAGGTTCAGCACCACCCGGGACGCAGCCTTCTTGCCACCGGGTAGCGCATCCAGGCGCTCGTTCAAGTACTGAGCAATCGAGCTTCCCCAGTAATCGTATAAGTTCTTGCCCTTGCCGGTCTCCAGCCGCGTCCCCATTTCAAGCCGATAAGGACGCATCAGATCCAGAGGCCGCAGCACGCCATACAAGCCACTAAGCAAGGCCAGGTGCTCATGCGCCCATTTCAGTTGCGCATCGGAAAAGCTGGGCGCGTCCAGGCCTTCGTAGACATCGCCGTTGAAGGCCAGGACCGCCTGGCGGGAATTGCTTTGATCGAACTGCGGCTTCCAGGCGGCATAGCGTTCTACATTCAATGCGGCCAATGCGTCGCTGAGCTTCATTAAATCAGCCACTTCGTCGGCGGATTTTTTCTTTAGCACCTTTATCAGGGCGGCCGCCTGATCGGCGAACAAAGGCTGAGTATGCAAGGTGGTACGCACCGGCGAGTCGTAATCCAGCTTCTTCGCCGGCGACAGTAGCAACAGCATTATTCTTTTCCTTGAATCAATATTTATATTTATTTAGGGCCGCCCACGGCCTTGCAGCCTGGCAGCCCTGATCGGCTTTTATCGATACCCTTTCCGCAAGGGCATGATTACACAAACAAAAAACAGTGCGCCGCCTACCGCTTAGCGCGCTGTCCAACCGCCATCAAGGGTCAGGGTGGTCCCGGTCATTTGATCGGCCGCCTCAGACGCCAAGAATACCGCCGCACCCGCCAACTGTTTGGGCGTGACGAACTGCAAGGAGGGCTGTTTTTCGGCCAGCAGCTCTTTGGCCGCCGCCTCGATATCCGTGCCCGACTTCTCGGCCAGCGCCTGTATCTGCTTTTCGACTAGCGGTGTACGCACCCACCCCGGGCAGATGGCATTGCAGGTAACGCCATTACCGGCGTTTTCCAGGCCCGTGACCTTGGTCAGCCCAACCACCCCGTGCTTGGCTGCGACATAGGCAGACTTGTTGACCGACGCCACCAGGCCATGCGCCGATGCAATATTGATAATACGGCCCCAACCTTGCTTCTTCATGTGGGGCAAGGCGGCCGCCGTGCCATGGAATACTGCGGAAAGATTCAGCGCGATGATGGCGTCCCAGCGCTCGATCGGAAAGTTTTCGATCAGGTCGGTGTGCTGAATGCCGGCGTTATTGACCAGAATATCGATACCGCCCAAAGCCTTTACCGCCGCGTCGATGAATTCGCGCGTCGCGCCCGCCTGCGTCAGGTCGGCATTGATGTAGTGGGCTTTCACATCGAACTCCAGCTCGATATTGATCCGTTCTTTTTCGATAGCGGCGGCGTCGCCAAAACCGTTGATGACCACGTCGGCGCCATTGGCCGCAAATTCGCGCGCCATAGCCAGACCTATACCGCTAGTGGAACCAGTGATGACTGCACGTTTACCTGTAAGCATGTCGTTCCTTTCGTATGAGGTTCAAAAAACCAGTTTTCGCTTATTAGTGTACCGCCGGGCATCTCCGGCTGCGGCCGCATGAAG
>DATCYE010000285.1:0-3490 GCA_036570485.1 Pusillimonas sp.
CACAATGTAGGCGCCCTTGTTGCGAAAGAACAAAGAGTTCAATACGTGTATTTGGCAATCGGGGGCGATGCGCTGGCCTGCACCGCGCGGCAATAGGCGGCGCAATTGACGCAAGGCCATACGGGCCAGAGTGCGGGCGTCGGCGGGCAGATCGGCAAACGGTGCCGCCAGCCCAAAATCAGCCACCATTTTGATCAGTGAGTTTTCAAGGCCTTCGGTGGCGGGGTAATACACCCGGTACGAGGGCAGCTTGCTGTCCAGGTATTCGGTGGCGATGGCCGGCCGCACGAACAGGAAATCGTTATGGAAGTAATCGCGATGCAGTATGCGGCAGGAAACCGAGTTGAAAAAGGTTTCGGCGCATTCGGGCTGCCGGTGTCCCGATAACAACAAGACGTACTGCGACTTTGCCGCCTGCCAGAACGCCATTTGCGCCGGGGTCAGGCTTTGCACGGCTGAAGCGTCCGTCGGACTGGCGTCGCTGCCTTTTAGCGCACGCGCCAGCAGAGCCGTGCATTCGTTTACGCGGGTGTCGTAGTATTCGATGCGCTCTTGCGCAAGCTGCTGAATGCCGCGCCAGTTGCCGGACTCGAACAGCGACTTGGCGCGTTGGGCGCCATAGCGAAACAGCGCGTAGTGGCGGTTGAAGCCGTCCAGCATGGCCTGTGCGACGGCCTGCGGCGACAAGCCGGCAGGCTGTACTTGTTCGATGCGCTGATGGTCTCCCACGAAAGTCATGGTCAGGCTCTTCGAATACACAGTCAGGGGTGGCTAAACATTAACACTGGCGCAGCGCCGTCAGGCCGTTTCGTTGAACAGTTCGCGCCCGATCAGCATACGCCGGATTTCGCTGGTGCCGGCGCCGATCTCGTACAGCTTGGCGTCGCGCCACAGGCGGCCGGTGGGGTAGTCGTTGATATAGCCGTTGCCGCCCAATATCTGTATGCCTTCGCCGGCCATCCAGGTGGCTTTTTCGGCGCAATACAGAATGACGGCGGCGCAATCCTTGCGTACTTCACGCGCATGGCCGGCACCCAGCTTGTCCAGGTTTTTGCCGACGGCATAGCAAAAGGCGCGGCTGGCCTGCAGGGTGGTGTATAGGTCGGCGACCTTGCCTTGAATCAGCTGGAATTCGCCGATGGACTGGCCGAACTGCTTGCGATCATGAATATAGGGCACCACTACGTCCATGACGGCCTGCATGATGCCCAAGGGGCCGCCGGTCAGGACGGCGCGCTCGTAGTCCAGCCCGCTCATCAGCACCTTGACCCCGCCATTCAGCTCGCCCAGGATGTTTTCTTCGGGAACCTCGCAGTCCTGGAACACCAGTTCGCCGGTGTGGCTGCCGCGCATGCCCAGTTTGTCCAGCTTTTGCGCCACCGAGAAACCCTTGTAGCTTTTTTCGACGATGAAGGCCGTGATGCCGCGCTGCTTGGCGGCAGGGTCGGTTTTGGCATAAACAACCAGTGTGTCCGCGTCGGGGCCATTGGTGATCCACATCTTGCTGCCGTTAAGCACATAGCGGTCGCCTTTCTTTTCGGCCCGCAGCTTCATGCTGACCACGTCCGAGCCGGCGCCCGGTTCGCTCATGGCCAGCGCGCCCACGTGCTCTCCGCTGATCAACTTGGGCAGGTATTTGTTTTTCTGCTCTTCCGTGCCGTTGCGGTGCAATTGATTGACGCACAGATTGGAATGCGCACCATACGACAGGGCTACCGAGGCGCTTGCGCGCGAGATCTCTTCCATGGCGATCATGTGCGCCAGATAACCCATATTGGTGCCGCCGTAGGCCTCGCCCACCGTCATGCCCAACAGGCCCAGGTCGCCGAATTTACGCCACAAATCCATAGGAAACTGGTCGCTGCTGTCGATTTCGGCCGCGCGCGGAGCGATCTCGGCCTGGGCAAAATCGTGAACGGCATCGCGCAGCATATCCAGGTCGGAACCCAGATCAAAATTCAAGCCGGGAAGATTCATCTTCGTCTCCAGTGTCGGTTCTGTAAGCGGCCGTCCAGGGGTGGGCGCGGCGAACTTCGCAGGGAAAGGGAAAACATATTTATATTACGTTTACGTAAACGTCAACTATAAGGGTTTTCCCTGTTTGATGGGTAAATCGTCAGGAATTAACAAAAATGCATGCCGTAAAAACGCTAATTGGCCGATCGTTGCGCCAGCAAGGCTTCGCATTCTTTTTGCTGAACGTCGATTTCCTTGAGCGTTTGCTCCAGGTCTTGGCGCTGCTGTTCCAGCACATTGCGATGCTGAGCCAGCACCGTCATGTAGTGCCGCAATTGTGCAGTTGTGTCGCCGGGCCCATCGTACATATCGATCAGGCTAAGAATTTCGCTAAGCTGCAGGCCCAGCCTTTTACCGCGCAAAGCCAGCTTCAGGCGGGTGCGGTCGCGTGCCTGGTACACCCGGTTGCGGCCGTCGCGGCTGGGGCTGACGATGCCCTGATCTTCATAGAAGCGTAGCGTGCGCGGTGTGATGGCAAACTCTTGCGCCAGTTCGGAAATCGTCCAGGTGGGTTCGGTCATGGGTGTTGAGTAGCAGTTTACGTTAACGTAAACTATGATGCCATAATATGCCAGGCAGGCATATGGCGATAAGCACGGAGACGATGGATGAACGAAAACGAGAAGAAATTGGATTACCCGTGGGGCGACGAACTACCCGCGTTCGGGCAGGCCCGCGTGGTGGCCGACGGCCTGCGCTGGATACGGATGCCTTTGCCCTTTGCGCTGGATCACATCAACCTGTGGCTGCTGCGCGACGAGATCGACGGCCGCCAGGGCTGGACGATAGTGGACTGCGGCGTGGCGCGCGACGACGTCAAGGCCTTGTGGGAGCAGGTGTTCGACAATGCACTGGAAGGTCTGCCCGTGCTGCGCGTTATCGTGACCCATATGCATCCCGACCATGTAGGACTGGCCCACTGGCTGTGCGAGCGCTGGAATGCGCCTTTGTGGATGACCGCCACCGATTACATGACGGCGCGTCTTTGGTCCAGGCCGGCCGTAAACGGCACGAGCCCCGGAGGGCCCAATGGCCAATCGGCGGTCGAGCACTTTACTCGTCATGGTCTGGCCGACCCCGAAGCGCAAGAGAAAATTCGCCAGCGCAGCAATTACTACCCGGGTTTGGTGCCCGACGTTCCCGCGCGTTTTCATCGCATCATGCACGGCGACAGCATTGTCATAGGCGGTCGCGAGTGGCGCGTTATCGTGGGCTACGGACACGCCCCCGAGCATGCATCCCTATATTGCGACACCTTGCAGGTGCTGATTTCGGGTGACATGTTGCTGCCGCGCATTTCCACCAACATCAGCGTGTTCGACTTCGAGCCCGACGCCAATCCCTTGCCGCTGTATCTGAACTCGCTGCGAGCCTACGATGGCCTGGCTGAAGGCACTCTGGTACTGCCGTCCCACGGCCGCCCTTTTCGGGGAATGCACGAACGTATAGGCCAGCAGCATGCGCATCATGCCGA
>DATCYE010000286.1:0-15091 GCA_036570485.1 Pusillimonas sp.
GCCTGTATTGCGCCATGCCGAAGCGCTGGATCTTTGGGTCTGCGCGGCCGAGATCACTCGTCTTGCGCAGGCCGCTCGTAGCGGGCGCGCCACCCGCGACGAGCTTTCGGGGTCGACCATCACGCTGACCAGCTTGGGTGCGCTGGGCGGCATAGTCTCTACGCCCATCATCAATCACCCCGAGGTGGCCATTGTAGGCGTGAACCGCATCGTCGAGCGGCCCATGATTCTGGGTGGCGCGATCGTGGCGCGCAAGATGATGAGTCTTTCTTCGTCATTCGATCATCGCGTGGTCGACGGCATGCATGCCGCTCAGTTCATACAGCGCTTGCGGGGCCTGCTTGAATGTCCGGCATTGCTATTCGTGGAGTAAGAAAAATATCCGGGAAGCTCTGACGCTACAATCGGAACTACTGAAAACCGACCATTACAAGAGCGAGCAACCCACATGTCCGAAACGCATCTCCCGTACGGAACACAGCAGCCCAGGCTGGACTACGTTATGTGCGCAAGCCCCGCCGGCACGCATCGTATGGCTTATTGGGAATGGGGCGACTCGAATAACGACAAGGTATTGTTGTGCGTACACGGTTTGACGCGTACCGGCCGCGACTTCGATGCGCTGGCGCGTCGTCTTAGCAGCGACTATCGGGTTGTGTGCCCCGATGTGGTGGGGCGAGGCAAGTCAGACTGGCTGATCAATGCCGCCGGCTATGTGGTGCCGCAGTATGTGGCCGATATACTCACCCTGATTGCGCGGCTCAATCCGGCCAGGCTCGATTGGGTGGGCACCTCGATGGGTGGCTTGATAGGCATGGGCCTGGTCGGGGCGCTGGCCATGTCGACCGCCGCCAGGCCGGCGCGCGGCCCTTTCGGTCTTGCGGCCGAACAAACACTGCGTCTGGGCAAGGTTGTGCTTAACGATATTGGCCCCAGCTTAAGCTTTACCGGCCTGACACGGATTGCCGAATACGTGGGGCAAGCCATGCAGTTCGCCACGTTCGAGCAGGCGGTGGACTACGTTAGCAGCGTATCGGCCGGCTTCGGCCAACATGACCGCCAAGGCTGGGAAGATCTGACCCGGCATGTGTTCAATCAGCAGGGCGATCAGTGGGTCAAGCATTACGATTTGCGTATCGCAGAGCCATTTGCGGGGCAATCGCCAGAAAGCGTCAAGGCATCCGAAACTATTCTATGGGCCGCCTACGAAAGCATTGCATCGCCGGTACTGATCCTGCGGGGCGAGCAGTCCGATCTTCTTACGCCGGAAACCGCCCGCCAGATGCTGGAACGCAATAGTCGCGCTGTCTTGCACACTGTGCCTAATGTCGGGCACGCTCCCACGCTGCGCAGCGACGGCGAGATCGATCCCGTTGCTCGCTTCCTGTTGGCGTAAGCGGCGTAAACTATTCCTTTTGGACATTTAACCGGAGTCCCGATATCAAGGTCGATTTGCATTGTCATTCCACGATTTCAGATGGCGTCCTGACGCCTTCTGAGGTAGCTGCGCGTGCGCACGCCAACGGCGTGCAGCTATGGGCTTTGACCGACCACGACGAGCTTGCCGGCTTGCCTGAAGCCGGACACAGCGCGCGGGCTTTGGGGATGACTTTTATTGCAGGGGTGGAAATCTCAGTGACCTGGGCCGGCCATACTGTCCATGTGCTGGGTCTGAACGTCGATGAAAACGACGCCGGGCTGTTGAAAGGGTTGGAAGGCATACGTCAGGGCCGTGCTGTGCGGGCGCGCGAAATCGCCGACCGGCTGGCGGCGCTGGGCATACCGGACAGTTTCGAGGGCGCCTCGTCTTATGCGGCCAACCCGTCCCTGATCAGCCGTACCCACTTTGCCCGCTTCCTGATCGACCAAGGGCATTGCAAGAATATGCAAATGGTGTTCGACAAATACCTGGGCGACGGCAAGCCGGGCAATGTCCCCACACATTGGGCTGCCTTGGATCAGGCCGTAGATTGGATCGTCGGCGCGGGCGGACGGGCCGCCATTGCCCATCCCGGCCGCTACGACTACACGCCTTTACAGTTCGACGCCTTGTTCGAACGGTTCAAGGAATTGGGCGGTACGGCCATCGAGGTCGTGACCGGCAGCCATACACCTGACCAGTACCGTGAATACGCGGATGTTGCGCGCCGTTACGGGTTTCTGGCCTCTTGCGGGTCCGATTTCCACAGTCCCAAAGAAGGCAAGCTGGATCTGGGCGACGCTCAGGCCCTGCCTGCCGACCTGAAGCCTATCTGGCACGACTGGATTTGACGGCGCTCGGCGGGGCTTGCCACCTTCTCTGTCTTGTTGGTGACCATTATGAATAAAGCATTTGTCAAAGAGTCGGATAACGACGATGACGACGATTTGGGTCCGGATGCGGTGGCATTGCCCGCAGGCACCAAAAACTACATAACGACGCAGGGCTATAAGCGCCTGCGCGAAGAGCTGGCGCATTTAATGACCGAAGAGCGTCCGTCCGTTGTGCAGGTGGTTTCGTGGGCAGCCTCCAACGGCGACCGTTCCGAAAACGGCGACTATCTGTACGGCAAGAAGCGTCTACGGGAAATCGATCGCCGCATGCGCTTCCTGACCAAGCGTCTGGAAATTGCCGAAGTGGTGGATCCGGCCGCGCAGCCCAACAAGGACCAGGTTTTTTTCGGCGCCACGGTGGTGTATTCGGACAAGGCCGGCGAAGAATTCCGGGTGACCATCGTGGGTGTGGACGAAGCCGAGCCGCTGCAAGGCCGGATCAGCTGGATTTCGCCTGTCGCCCGTGCGCTTCTTAAGGCGCGCGAAGGCGATACCGTCACCTTGCGCACCCCCGCCGGCATCGACGAACTGGATATCCTGGAAGTGATTTATCCGGATCACTAGAGGCCGGCAAGCACGGGATGGGCGCGGGTCTGCGCAATAACCCGCTCATATACGGCAAACAGGTAAAATGAAGTCTTTCCCTCCTTTTTCCCGCATTGCACCGTGACTTCTACCCAGCATTTTCTTGGCTCCCTGGTCTTGTCTTCCTTTCGCCGCGAGCGTCTGTTACAGCGGTTTGCCGACCTTGACCTGCCGGTGGCCGATATAAACGGCCGTTTCGAGCACTACGTCTGGACCGACGCCACCTTAAGCGCGCAAGATCAAAGCCGGCTTGAACAATTGCTGGATTACGGTGTCGCCGGCCAAGCCGGTAAAGAAAGCAAGAATGCGCTGGTTTTGCGCGTGATTCCACGCTTGGGCACGGTTTCGCCGTGGGCCAGCAAGGCGACCGATATTGCGCATAATTGCGGATTGTCGTCGGTACGCCGCGTTGAGCGCGGCATCCGTTATGTCATCGAGCCGACACGCGGACTGCTGGGCAGCAAGCCGCTGGATGCGACCCAACTGGAAAAAATCGCTGCCTGCCTGCACGACCGCATGACGGAAACCGTGGTCGACGCCTCGTTCGACGGCGCGGGCCTGTTTGCTTCGCTGCCGGGCAAACCCATACAAACCATCGATGTCGTCGGTAAAGGCCAAGCGGCGCTTGTCGAGGCAAACAGCGCCCTGGGCCTGGCCCTGTCCGACGACGAAATCGAATACCTGGAAGCGGCGTTCAAGCAACTGGGCCGTAACCCGACCGACGTCGAGCTGATGATGTTCGCCCAGGCCAACAGCGAACATTGCCGCCACAAAATATTCAATGCCGAGTGGGTCATCGATGGCCAGGAACAGCCCAATACCCTGTTCGCCATGATACGCGCCACGCATGCCGCCCAGCCTCAGGGTACGGTGGTGGCTTACTCCGATAACGCCGCCGTCATGGCCGGCGGGGAAGCGACTTTGTTTCATGCGGGCAAAGGCGGCGCAACGCCGGTTTACGAGCACTATACGGCAACCGTTCACACCTTGATGAAGGTCGAAACGCATAATCACCCCACGGCGATTGCACCGTTTCCCGGTGCGTCCACCGGTGCGGGCGGTGAAATTCGCGATGAAGGCGCGACCGGCCGGGGTTCCAAGCCCAAGGCGGGTCTGACCGGTTTTACGGTATCGAATCTGCGTTTTCAGGACGCCATCGAGCCCTGGGAACACGATGCGCACGGCGCGCCGGACCGCATTGCCAGTCCTTTGGACATCATGATAGAGGGCCCCATAGGCGGGGCGGCGTTCAATAATGAATTCGGCCGCCCCAATTTGCTGGGTTACTTCCGTACTTTCGAGCAGGCTTCGGGCGGCACGCGCTGGGGCTATCACAAGCCCATTATGATCGCCGGGGGCCTGGGCTCCATCGATGACCGCCTTACGCATAAAGACCCGATTCCACCCGGAGCCTTGCTGATTCAGCTGGGCGGGCCGGGCATGCGCATCGGCATGGGCGGCGGGGCGGCGTCCAGCATGAGCGCGGGCACGAACAGCGCCGAACTGGATTTCGATTCTGTGCAGCGCGGCAATCCTGAAATCGAGCGACGCGGCCAGGAAGTTATCGACCGTTGCTGGCAGCAGGGCGAACACAACCCCATTATTGCCATCCACGACGTGGGCGCGGGCGGCTTGTCCAATGCATTTCCGGAACTGGTCAACGACGCGGGGCGGGGCGCTCTGTTCGAACTGCAACAAGTCCATCTGGAAGAGTCCGGCTTGTCCGCCGCCGAGATCTGGAGCAATGAATCGCAAGAGCGCTATGTATTGGCGATTCTGCCTGAAGATTTACCACGCTTCGATGCCATTGCACGGCGCGAGCGCTGCCCTTACGCGGTTGTTGGGGTCGCCACCGAAGAGCGTCAACTGCGCGTCACTTACGGCGAAGGCCTGCCCGGCATTGCCGATGCAGCGCCGGAAGAATCGCGCGCGCAACCCAGGCCCGTCGACGTGCCCATCAATGTCATCCTGGGCAAACCGCCGCGCATGACGCGCGATGTCGAACGCCTGGAGGCTTCGCACCCCGCGCTGGATCTGGTGGGCATTGCCTTGGATGACGCCATAGAACGCGTTCTGCGGCACCCAACCGTGGCCAGCAAGAATTTCCTGATCACCATAGGCGACCGCACGGTGGGCAGCCTGACCAGCCGCGACCAGATGGTCGGGCCCTGGCAAATTCCGGTGGCCGATTGCGCCGTTACGCTGGCAGACTATGAAAGCGTGCGCGGCGAAGCCATGTCCATGGGCGAACGCACGCCACTGGCCATGATCAACGCCCCGGCGTCCGGGCGCATGGCGGTTGCCGAAGCGCTGACTAATCTGGTCGCGAGCGACGTGCAGTCCTTGAAAGACATCAAGCTGTCCGCCAACTGGATGGCCGCTTGCGGCGTGGCCGGTCAAGATGCCGCCTTGTACGACACCGTGTCCGCCGTTAGCCAGTGGTGTCAGCAACTGGACTTGTCCATTCCGGTGGGCAAAGATTCGTTGTCCATGCGTACGGCCTGGCAGCACGAAGGCCAGGCGCGGCAGGTGGTGGCGCCGGTCTCGCTGGTCGTGACGGCATTCGCACCGGTGGCCGATGTGCGCGCCACGCTGACGCCGCAACTGCGAACCGACGTAGGCGACACTGCACTTATTCTTATCGATCTGGGTTTTGGTCAGCAGCGTCTGGGCGGATCCATTTTGGCGCAAGCCTTCAATCAGGTAGGCCAGGCTGTTCCTGATATCGACGACGCGGTCTCGCTGGGTGCCTTCTTCAAGATCATCCGCCAATTGGCTGCGCAGGGTCATATACTGGCCTACCATGACCGCTCCGACGGCGGTTTGCTGGCAACCGTGTGCGAAATGGCCTTTGCCGGCCGCGTGGGCGTGTCCATCAATCTTGACATGCTGACCATCGATCCGCATGCCGCCGATTGGGGCGACTACAAGATACGCGCCGAACAGATTTCAGTGCAGCGCGACGAACTTACCCTCAAGGCCTTGTTCGCCGAAGAAGCCGGGGCCGTCATCCAGGTGCCGCTTGCACAGCGCGATACGGTTTTGCAAGCCTTGCGGGCGGTGGGGCTGTCTGCCCATTCGCATGTCATGGGCAGCCTGAACAAACAGGACGAAATCCAGATCTATCGCGACGGTCAATGCATCTACCAAAAGCCGCGCGTAGATCTGGGCCGGCAGTGGGCCGAAGTGTCGCGTCGCGTTATGGCGCTACGCGATAATCCTGCCTGCGCCCAAGCCGAATTCGATCTTTGGCAGGACAAGAGCGATCCCGGCCTTGCGCCAGTCGTTCCTTTCGATCCGCAAGAGGATATCGCCGCGCCCTTTATTGCAACGGGCAAGCGACCCAAGGTCGCGATTCTGCGCGAACAAGGTTGCAACAGTCAGGTCGAAATGGCCTGGGCTTTCGATAAATCAGGGTTCGAAGCCCTGGATGTACACATGACCGACCTGCTGTCGGGGCGGATCAAGCTGGCCGACGTTCAGGGCTTGGTCGCTGTGGGCGGGTTCAGCTACGGCGACGTGCTGGGCGCCGGCGAAGGCTGGGCGCGCACCATCCGTTTCAATGATCAATTAGCCGATCAGTTTGCCGCCTATTTTGCCCGGCCCGATACCTTTGCGCTGGGCGTATGCAACGGCTGCCAAATGATGGCGGCTTTGGCCGGCATGATACCGGGCGCCGAACACTGGCCGCGCTTCACGCGCAACCAGTCTGAAAAATACGAAGCACGCTTATCCATGGTGGAGATCCCCGATTCACCTTCGCTGTTCATGCGCGGCATGGCGGGTGCTCGCGTTCCTATCGCCGTGGCGCACGGCGAAGGCTATGCCGATTTTTCCAGGCAAGGCAATCTGGAAAAGGTAAGCGGGGCACTTCATTTTGTCGATAACCGAGGTGCACGCACTCAGCAGTATCCCTATAACCCCAACGGCAGCCCGCAAGGCCTGGCGGGAGTCACCACGGCGGACGGGCGTTTTACCGTACTGATGCCGCACCCCGAGCGGGTCACGCGCAATGTGGCGATGTCGTGGGCGCCGGAGCGCTGGGGTAATCTGGATTCCGGCGGCAAGGACAGCACTCATGGCGGTTACACGCCCTGGCTACGCATGTTCCGTAACGCACGAGTCTGGCTAGGCTAATGACTAACCCCGCTGACGCGGGGTTAGTCATTTTAAAGAGGCGACTAGGTAAAGACCCTAGCTTAAGCGTATAATCTTGCTTTGCACGGAGCTAGTTTATGCGTCTAATCAAAAAAGCGCTTACCTTCGACGATGTGTTGTTGGTGCCGGCGTATTCCGAAATTCTTCCGCGTGACGCCTCGCTTGTCACTCGCTTTACACGCGATATCACCCTGAATATTCCGCTGGTGTCCGCCGCCATGGATACGGTGACCGAGTCGCGCCTGGCCATCGCCATGGCTCAGGAAGGCGGTATCGGCATCATCCACAAGAACCTCAGTGCAGAAGAACAGGCCCGTGAAGTTGCCCGGGTCAAGCGCCACGAGTTTGGCATTGTGATCGATCCGGTCACTGTTACCCCCACAATGAAAGTGCGCGATGCCATCGCCTTGCAGCGTCAGCATGGCTTCTCCGGCCTGCCCGTCATCGAGGGCGGCAAGCTGGTGGGTATCGTCACCAACCGCGATCTGCGCTTCGAAGACCGGCTCGACGTCCCTCTGCGCGACATCATGACGCCGCAAGAGCGCCTGATCACCATGAAGGAAGGCGCGACGCTGGACGAAGCTCAGGCGCTGATGCATAAGCACCGCCTGGAGCGCGTGCTGATCGTCAACGACGCATTTCAGCTGCGCGGCCTGGCCACCGTTAAAGACATCGTCAAGAACACCGAGCATCCCTATGCTTCAAAAGACCACCAGGGCCAGTTGCGCGTGGGCGCCGCCGTGGGTGTTGGCGAAGGCACCGAAGAACGCGTCGAGAAACTGGCCAATGCAGGCGTCGACGTCATCGTCGTCGATACGGCTCATGGCCACTCGGCAGGGGTTATCGAAAGGGTGCGCTGGGTCAAGAAAAACTACCCTAAAATTCAGGTTATCGGCGGCAACATCGCCACGGCGGGTGCCGCCAAGGCTCTGGTCGAAGCAGGCGCCGACTGCGTCAAGGTCGGTATAGGCCCCGGCTCCATCTGCACCACGCGTATCGTGGCCGGCGTGGGCGTGCCGCAAATCACCGCCATCGCCGATGTGGCCAAGGCACTGGACGGCACTGGCGTACCGCTTATTGCCGATGGCGGCATACGCTATTCGGGCGATGTATCCAAGGCCCTGGCGGCGGGTGCTTCCGCTTGCATGATGGGCGGCATGTTCGCCGGTACCGAAGAAGCGCCCGGCGAGGTCGTGCTGTTCCAGGGTCGCTCGTATAAGTCGTATCGCGGCATGGGCAGCTTGGGCGCCATGGCCGATGGTTCGGCCGATCGCTATTTTCAGGATCCTGCCAACAACGTCGACAAGCTCGTGCCCGAAGGTATTGAGGGCCGTGTGCCGTACAAGGGCAGCGTCATCGCCATCATCTATCAGCTGATCGGCGGCATACGCGCCTCCATGGGCTATTGCGGCTGCGCCTCCATCGAAGAAATGCGCACCAAGGCAGAGTTCGTCGAGATCACTTCGGCGGGCGTGCGCGAATCCCACGTGCACGATGTGCAGATCACCAAGGAAGCGCCCAACTATCGCGCTGAATAGGCTTGCTGTACGCAAAAAAGCGCGCCATGTTTGCATGGCGCGCTTTTTTCATGGAAGGCAGGTGGGCGATGTTGTTGGGTCAGGCCTTGGCTGCACGCAGCAGTGCTTGGGCTACCAGGCTGGGCGCGGAAACGATGGCGTCATGGCCTGCGTCCAGGTCTTCCCAACGCCAGCCGGCACGATTCCGGGCCCACGCGCGTGAATCGTCGACTGCCGCGAAAGCAGGGTTGGCGCAATTCAGGTAGGTGCAGGGCAAACCGTTGCCCACCGGTTGCCGTAGTTGCAGCGCGGTTTCATAGCTGCGCAAAGGGTGGGGCGTAAGGCGCCGTTCGACAAACGCGATGTCGTCCGGTTCGAATAGCGCCAGGCTTTTAGGCTTGGGCGGTGGCAGGGCAGCAACGGTGCCAGACTGCTGTTGCGCCGCCGAGCGCAACTTGACGACCAGTTCAACGGGCAAGGTATCGAATGTGCTGATGCCGCTTTCCAGTATGAAGGCATCCAGGTAGACCAGTTCGCGCAAGCGCTCGGGCATGGCATCGGCTACCCCGGTGATCACCAATCCGGCAAAGCTGTGGCCGACCAGGATCACGTCGTTCAGGTCTTCCCAAGTCAACACATTGACGATGTCGTCCACGAAGGTTTGCAGGGTGATGTCGGCATTCAGCAGGTGGCTGCGTTCGCCCAGGCCCGTAAGCGTGGGCGTGAATACCGTGTGGCCGGCGGCACGTAGCAGGGCGGCCACGCGGGACCAACACCAGCCGCCGTGCCAGGCGCCGTGTACCAGAACGAAAGTTTGCGTTGTAGCGGGTAGAGAAGTCATGGAAAGTAAGTCCGGGGAAGGTGAATCCGCAGTAAGTCGGCGATCAGCAAGGCGGCGTGGCTTGACCCTAGTTTGCGCTTGCCGTTTGGGCAGGTGTTCGCAGAAGGGCAATACTTAATAGCAGACCCAATGCGGCCAGCACCAAGGCAAAATTCAGGCCGGCATCGAACCAGATATGGGTCATGCTGAAAAATATCGGCCCGGCCAGCTGGCCTGCGGCAAACGACGCGGTCAAGGCCGCAATAAGCTTGCGCGCATGCCGGCCTCCCACTACTTGGCCTTCCTGCATACCCAGCATGGTAATGATCATGAAGGTACCACCCACGAAAATCGCGGCAAGGACTATGGCCGCAATGCTGGGCAGCAAGACTGGCAGCAGTACCCCGGCAGCCATCGCAAGTTGGGCTACAGCCCATACCTTGCGGCGCCCATGCCGGGCTGCCAACTTGCCTGCCAATAAGGTGGATGCGGCCGCCGCCAGGCCGAATAAAGGCCAGGCCAGGCCGAAAATGGCTGGGTCTTGAACCAGCAGACGAGCCTGGGCCGGCAGGAAGGTAGCTGGCAATATATAGCCGAAGCCGAACAGGCCATAGCAGACGATAAGTTTCCAGTGCCTGCCCAAGCCTTCCTTGTCTTGCGGGCTTTCGTGACTGGCCGGGGCTGCGAAGGGCGCGGCCCATAAGGGTCGGGCGGCAGCCGTGCCAGCCAGCGCCACCAAGCCCAAGACCAGCCATGCTTGCGACGAGGATGCCTGGGCCAGATCCAGGCCCAGGCACAGCAGTCCGGCCACGGCGATGCCCGTGCCTACGCCTGCAAACACCACTCCGGCCCGCCGGGACTGTCCCAGCGCCGCAAGTCGTGTCAGGCACAGCGTGGCAGTGCTGACCAATACCCAAGCGCTGGCCAGGCCGGCAATAAAGCGCCAAGCCAGCCAGCCCGTCCAGCTATCGGTGATTCCCATAAGAGTTGTCGTGACGACCACCAGCAGCAGGCCCAGTCGCAGCAGGGCCGCCGCAGAGCCTGGCATGATGGCAGCCGTCAGCGCGCCGGCCAGATAGCCCAGGTAATTGGCGCTAGCCAGCCATCCGCCTTGCGCCAGGCCTAGCCCAGCGTCGCTTTGCATCATGGGGAGCAGGGGAGTGAAGGCGAAACGCCCTATGCCCATGGCCACAGCCAGCGCTATGAAACCTGAAATCGACAGCAAAACGGCAGACGGCTTGTGTTGCATTGATGCTCCTTGTTACCTGAAACTGTAGCCGTTGCCAGCCCGATTTGCCAGCGTAATCGAGCCCAATACGTTACATTAACGCCTTGATTTCTTTTTTTCTTTTCTAGCCATGCACCAGCGTATCCTTATCCTCGACTACGGTTCACAAGTCACCCAACTGATCGCCCGCCGCGTCCGCGAAGCCGGCGTGTATTGCGAGATACATCCGGGCGATGTCGATGATGCGTTCATCCAGGCGCAGCAGGGCTTGAAAGGCATCATACTTTCGGGCAGCCACGCATCGGCCTATTCCGAAGAGTCGCTGAAAGTGCCGGCCAAGGTCTTCGAGGCCGGCGTTCCGGTGCTGGGCATATGCTACGGCATGCAGTCCATGGCGTCCCAATTGGGCGGCAAGGTCGAGTGGTCGGATCATCGCGAGTTCGGCTACGCCGAAGTGCGCGCACACGGCCATACCCGCTTGCTGGACGGCTTGCAGGACTTCATTACCACCGAAGGCCATGGCATGCTCAAGGTCTGGATGAGCCATGGCGACAAGGTCACTGCGCTACCGCCAGGGTTCAAGTTGATGGCGTCCACGCCTTCCTGCCCCATTGCCGGTATGGCCGACGAAGAGCGCGGTTTCTACGCCGTACAGTTTCATCCGGAAGTCACCCATACGGTACAGGGCGAGGCCATGCTGGCGCGTTTCGTTACCGAAATCTGCGGCTGCAAGCGCGACTGGAATATGCCCGACTACGTCGAGGAAGCCGTGGCCAGCATCCGTGCCCAAGTGGGCAGCGATGAGGTCATTCTTGGTTTGTCGGGTGGCGTCGACTCATCCGTGGCGGCGGCTCTTATTCATAAAGCCATCGGCGACCAGCTTACCTGCGTGTTCGTCGACCACGGCTTGCTGCGTCTGAACGAAGCTCAACAAGTCATGGCCACCTTTGCGGATCATTTCGGTATCAAGGTTATCCATGTCGATGCCACCGAAGCCTTCATGGGCAAACTGGCCGGTGTGTCAGACCCCGAGGCCAAGCGCAAGATCATCGGCAAGGAATTCGTCGAGGTATTCCAGGCCGAGGCCGGCAAGCTGGCCAACGCCCGATGGTTGGCGCAGGGCACCATTTATCCTGACGTCATCGAATCGGCCGGCGCTAAGACCGGCAAAGCCGTCGCCATCAAATCGCATCACAATGTGGGTGGCTTGCCAGACACCCTGAACCTGAAGCTGCTTGAACCCTTGCGCGAACTCTTCAAGGATGAAGTGCGCAAGCTGGGCGTGGCCCTGGGCCTGCCGCCCGCCATGGTGTATCGCCATCCCTTCCCGGGTCCGGGCCTGGGTGTGCGTATCCTGGGCGAAGTCAAGAAAGAATACGCCGACCTGCTGCGCCGCGCCGATGCCATCTTTATCGAAGAGCTGCATAAAACTATCGACCCGACCAGCGGCAAAAATTGGTACGACCTGACCTCGCAAGCCTTCGCTGTCTTCCTGCCCGTAAAGTCGGTGGGCGTTATGGGCGACGGCCGTACTTATGATTATGTAGTCGCGCTGCGTGCCGTGCAGACGTCGGACTTCATGACGGCGGATTGGGCCGAATTGCCCTATGCCTTGCTGAAGAAAGTGTCGTCGCGCATCATCAACGAAGTGCGCGGCATTAATCGGGTGACCTACGACGTGTCGAGCAAGCCGCCGGCTACGATTGAGTGGGAATAGATGTGTTTAGAAAAATTATTATAAATCAAATAGTTGTGGTGATTTATTAAAGTAAATCGTTAATATTTATTTTTGGATTAAGTGATTTTATTTCACATGCAAAAACCGGCGTTCTTGCACCATAGGTATCGCCAGTAACACAACATAGTGCGACCATTCCAGCACAAAAAGATCAGCCAATGCCTGAGCGTTTGGCATCGAGAAAGATTCGCCAGACACTGTCTGGCGAATCTTTTGGTAGGCCAGATAAAACGCTCGACACTGTTTCAGATTGGTCACGGAAACGCCGCGTTGGGTCAGACCTTTGGACGGGCCGTAAAACAACCCATTATGATGATCTTCCCCATGGGAAGAAGTAGGAATACGAGAGATATTTGAATAAATTTTTATTATAGTAGTGTAGCTACGATAATTTAATTCTATTCAAAATTGACTTTTACTTTGAAAAGTCGCAATAATCGTAGTATGACTACGACTGGTAAAAGTAAACTAAACATGCTCTACACCCGGCTAGCGCCGAGTACACCGCTGACATCGGACGATTTGGCGGCAATGGACATCTCCGCAGACTTGGCTGTTCACTACGTCCGGGCGGGCTGGCTTGTGCGTCTGGCGCGAGGGGTATACGGCCGGCCGAACGATACCGTAGCCTTGCATCCCAGCCTTTTGCTGTTGCAGCGTCGGTTCAAGGGGCTGCATGTTGGGGGCAAGTCAGCGCTCGACTGGTATGGCGTGCGGCAGTATGTGTCGCAGCAGCCGGTACTGCACTTGTATGGCTGGACGGCAGGGCGTCTGCCTGTGTGGTTCACCGAGCGTTTTCCGGCCGAATATCATCGCAAGCGCCTGTTCGACGAGCAGCCCAGCGCTTTGCTACACGCGGGCCCCTTCGAGAAGCGCGATAGCGCGCCGCAAGTGTCGGCACCGGAGAGGGCCTTGCTGGAGTTGTTAAGCGAGGTAGGTGTTCGCCAGCCATTACAAGAGGCCCGCGAACTTCTTGAAAGCACTTACGGCCTGCGTGCCGACGTGCTGCGTGAACTGCTGCAGCGCTGCACGAGCGTCAAGACCGTGCGGCTGTGTCTACAACTCGGACGTGAAGCTTCGTTGCCTTGGGCAGCCAAGCTTGATCCGGCTGCACTGCCTACGGGCAGTGATCGGCCCTGGGTGTCTCAATCGGTCGATGGCCTACTGGTGCTTAAACCATGAATCAAACTTATCTCGACACTGCACGTTTGCTCACACAAGTCGCGCCGCTTGTGTTCGTGGATGACACCTTCGCTTTGAAGGGCGGCACGGCGATCAATCTGTTTGCCCGTGACATGCCGCGTTTGTCGGTTGATCTTGATCTGGTGTTTCCTGATCACACGCTGCCGCGCGACGAAGCTTTGGTGCGCATCAATGAGGCTATCCGGCAGGCTGTCGAGCGATTGAAGAAGCGAGGGTTTCAGACGTATGCGCCAGCGGCAGCAGCAGGAGAAACCAAGTTGCTGGTACGCAAGGACGCGGTTCAGGTCAAAGTTGAAGTCAATTTCGTGATGCGCGGCACTGTGCAGCCGGTGCGCCATGCGTCGCTTACGCCACTCGCCCGCGATACGCTGCTGGCCGATTTGGAAATTCCGGTAGTGTCGTTGGAGGACATGTATGGCGGCAAACTGGTTGCCGCGTTGGATCGTCAGCACCCGCGTGATCTGTTCGACGTGATGCAGCTTTTTGCGCACGAGGACATCACACCTGGTATCCGGCGCGCCTTCGTCGTCTACCTGGCCAGCAGTAACCGACCGGTGCACGAAGTGCTGTTTACATCGCTGCGGGACATCCGGTATGACTACGAGCACAGCTTTCAAGGTATGACGACCGAGCCGGTGCCGCTGGACGCGCTGCTCGCCGCGCGAGAGCGCATGATGCACGAAATCCAGCACGGCCTGGACGACAGTGAGCGGCGCTTTCTGCTTTCCCTGGTTGCGGGAACGCCCGACTGGTCGCTGCTAGGCATCGCCCACCTCGAACACCTGCCTGGCATCCGTTGGAAGCTGCACAACCTGGCGCAGTTAAAAAAGACCAATGCCAAGAAGTTTGCCGAGCAGGCCGACTTGTTGGCCGCTAGGTTGGCTGCCGTTGCGTGACAGCAGGCCACGATAATCACCGATGATCTCGATGATTTAAAGCGTCACGTTCCAGGGCAGCAGTTCGTCGACGCGGTGTACCTGATGATCAGCGATAATGGTCAGCACATGGCGAAGGTCGGAGTAGCTAAAATGAATTTGAACCAGATTTTCCTCAGTTATCCAGAGTTTGTATGGCAGGGGATATTCAGCCTTGCCTCTACGCTGATTGCGGGGCTGATAATCGCCTTCGTCACCACGTATTACTTGAAAAAAGGATGAGAGAACGCGTGTTGCAGGCGTTATTTTGGAAAAGCGAATAAATAGCGAACAGACTACCGTGTAAGCAGCCACGTACAAAGCAGCATTCGAATACCACGACCCGGCAATTTGCATTCAAAAGCACCATTTGTATACGAGAACCCGAAATTCGCTAAAAATTCTGGCAACGGCAGGCAGCATCAAGCAATACCAAGCAGACTTCTGGGGATGGTATTTCGGATGGTATTGACAAGATGGACCGAAAATAAACTCAATTAAATCAAAGGTTAAATTGAGCTATTGATAATTGAGTGGGAATGATCCCGCGTCTGGCACGACCAGGCATCTAACGGCATAAAAAGCTGTTAAGCCCGCGTAATTGCGGGCTTTTTT
>DATCYE010000287.1:0-4517 GCA_036570485.1 Pusillimonas sp.
ACGATGGGCGCCCTTGCGTTGAACAACCGCATTACCATGGCCCCGCTTACCCGCAGTCGCTATGGCGAAGATGGCATTCCAAATGCGCTGCACGCCACCTACTATGCCCAACGCGCAGGCGCTGGCCTGATCTTCGCCGAAGCCACCAACATTTCGCCACAAGGACGGGGTTACGCGGCCACCCCTGGACTCTGGAACGACGAGCAAGTGGCTGGCTGGAAAATAGTCACCGATGCGGTACACGCCGCAGGCGGCAAGATAGTCAGCTAGCTGTGGCACGTAGGCCGCTACTCCAGCACCGAGCTGCAGCCCGATGGCGCGGCGCCGGTTGCGCCATCGGCGATCAAGGCCGAAGGCCAGACCTACACAACAGAAGGCTTCGTGCCTGTGTCGATGCCCCGCGCCTTGGAGACTGATGAAATCCCCGGCATCATCGAGCAGTACAAGAATGCGGCTGAAAACGCCAAACGTGCCGGGTTCGACGGCGTTGAAGTCCACTCCGCCAACAGCTATCTGCTGGATCAATTTATACGTGATTCGACCAATCAGCGCAGCGACGAGTATGGCGGCTCTATCCAGAACCGTACACGCCTGACGTTGGAAGTCACCGAAGCCGTAGTCAAGATCTGGGGCAGCGACCGTGTGGGCATCCGCCTGTCACCGGTAACGCCTAATGTTGGCAACACATCGCCCGACAGCGACGTCATGGCCACCTACGGCTACCTGATCCAGGAACTGAACCGCTTCAAGCTGGCCTATTTGCACTTCGTCGAAGGCGCGACCGGCGGCACCCGAGACTTACCAGATGGAGTGGACCTGGATGCGCTACGTGCATTGTTCGACGGCCCCTACATCGGCAACAACGGCTACGACCTTGATCTGGCCATTGAACGCCGCGCACAAGGCAAGATTGACGCGGTGGCTTTTGGCCGACCGTTCATCGCCAATCCCGATCTGGTCAAGCGCTTGCGGCACGGCATCGAATTGGCTGTCGCACCACCAGTCCTACTACGGCGGTGGCGCCAAAGGCTATACCGACTGGCCCAAGGCCGCCTACTGATTGGGTTGTCGGCGGGCTTTCCACAAGCATCGCCACCGAATCACCCTCGGTGGCGGATGATTCGACTCAAGCCAAAGAAGAAGTTTGGCTATCCATTTTTTTATTACAGCAGGAGCTACGCTATGTCTAAACCCACTTACGTTCAGGAATACAACGCTATTGTCGAGGTGCTGAACCACTACAACGAAGGCGGCAAGCAGGCCAAGAGCAGCATTATGAAGCCAGCTTTTAGTGATCAGGCGACGATCTTCGGCATTGATGCCGAGAACAAACTGACCGGCGGTCCCATTCAGGTTCTGTACGACACCATCGACAATACGTTTCGCCCATCGCCCGAAGCACAGGGCGTAATTGTCAGCATCGATATCGTCGGCAGCGTCGCAAGCGCCCGAGTCGATACTAACGATATTTCGGGTTTTTGCTTTACTGACTTCTTCAATCTACTGAAGGCAGAAGGAAAATGGACGGTGGTCAATAAGATCTACCATACCCACTCTGCTGAATAAACACGGTTCGCCTTGGGGTGCGGCTGGCACCTCTTCGATGAATAATGATGCTTAACCAAGTCATCATCCCTGACAAGGAACAACTATGAAGAAAGTATTTATCGTTGGCGGCTCGGGCAAAATCGCTCGCCGTCTTGCACGGCAGTTAAGCACGCGCGGCCACACGCCTGTGTCGCTGCATAGGCATGCCGAACAGGCTGAGGAGCTCAAAGCGCTGGGTTCCACACCCGTACTCGGTGACCTGCTCGCGCTCAATGCAAACCAATTAGCTCAGTTGATGGCAGGCAGTGACGTGGTGGTGTTCTCTGCGGGCGCCGGTGGCAAAGGCGGGCTCGAAATGACCAATGCCATCGACGGCCGTGGGTTGGAACTGGCTGTTGCCGCAGCGCAAAAGGCGGGTGTCCAACGTTTTCTGCTGGTGTCTGCCTTTCCAGAAGCGTCGCGGGGCAAGAAGGTATCAGAAACCTTCGAGAACTACATGGCGGTAAAAAAGCAGGCGGACGTGCATCTGGTCGAGTCCGACCTGGGCTGGGTGATCTTGCGGCCCGGCCTATTGCTTGACTCTCCCGGTACTGGCAAGGTGCGTGCGGACCTGGCGATTCCCTACGGCGACGTGGCGCGCGATGACGTGGCCGCCACCTTGGTGGAGATCATTGAGCGCCCTGAGGTTAACCGGGTCATTATTGAACTGACCCAGGGCGATACGCCAGTGGATCAAGCCATACAGCGGCTGGCACGCGTCTAACTGAAGGCGACACACATGGCGTCTGACGTGAAACTGCTACTTGTCGGTGCCACCGGGCTGGTCGGGCGCCATCTCCTGGACCTTGCGCTTGGCGATCCGCGCGTCAGTACCGTGGTCGCTCCCACGCGTCGACGGTTGCCGGCACATCCGAAGCTCTCGAACCCGCAAATCGATTTCGACAACCTGCCGACGGACGCCGACTGGTGGCAGGCGGACGCAGTCGTATGCACATTGGGCACGACAATGCGCGCGGCCGGCTCACAAGCGGCTTTCCGCCGCGTCGATTACGACTATCCGATGGCAGTGGCACGCTTGGCACGTGCGAAAGGCGCACCCACTTACGTCTTGAATTCGGCCATTGGCGCCGATGCGGCATCCCGATTTTTCTACAATCGGGTCAAGGGCGAACTGGAGCGAGATCTGGTCGGTGTCGGCTTTGACTCCCTCACGCTGGTGCGTCCTGGCGTCATTGGCGGCCATCGCGAGGAGTTTCGCCTGGGTGAGCGCGTCATGGTCCTGGTACTGACGCTGATGGGGCCGTTAATGCGGCGACGCTGGCGCCTTAATCCTGCGCAACGTATCGCCCAAGCCTTACTTGAGGCCGCCGTCAATCCGACACCGGGCGGTCACGTGGTGACGTCCGAGCGGCTGACCTAGTCGGAAAAACATCAATTCACTTTCAACCTACGAGATAAACTATTTGATGATCGTAATACGATTCACCCCGAACTTGGCCGATAGAACCTTGTAACCTGAGGCTCCTTTCAAGTACTCCTTAACTATTGCCTGCTTAAATTCCTCGTCATATTGCGCCATAAAAAATACCCCCAAGGTTGGATGGGTGTCCAACTTTTGGGGTGCAGTTCACAGCACGGGACGGGACGGGACGGGCACTCATTAAACGACACGCCTGCCTATACCCTCGTCAGGCGTGGCACGCGCACGATCAGAAACGGCCCAGGAAAAACGTAATAATTTATACCAGCCGAACGAGCTTATATAGGGAAAACCCTAGATATCGGGTTACCTCGTGTTGCCCGCGGTCAACTCTGCGAACTTCGGCCCTTGTTCTCTGCGTGAATGCTGCCATGATAGGCACGCAATCACTGCAAGCAAGGAGTTATTATGCACAAACGTATCGCTGAAATCCTGTCGACCAGTGCCATCGCATTCGGTCTTGCAACGGCTCCGGTACTGGCGCAGCAAGCACCGGCGGCCAAACCGCAAGCGCCCGTCACGGCTCCCAGCCAGAATTACTCTGATGCTCAACTGCAAAAATTTGTCGGCGCATCACAGAAAGTGGCGGTTATTTCAGAGCAATACAGGCCTCAACTGCAAGCCGCCAAAGACGATACGGCACGCGGAGAGATCTATCAGGAAGCCGATGACAAAATGGTTGCGGCGGTAAAGGATGAGGGATTGAGTGTGGACGAGTTCAATGGAATAAACCGAGCCCTTCAGCAAGATCCCAAACTCAAGCAGCGCATCACTAAAATGTTGAAGTAATGTAGCCGGCGACACAAACGGCCTGGGGATCAAACGGGATTCGTATCCAGGCCAAGCCGCATCGTGATGTGTTCGATACCGGCGTCCATGAACACATCGCCCTCGGCAATAAAGCCATGGCGCTTGTAAAACGGGATGGCGTGTACCTGTGCGGCCAACACCACTTGCGGATACCCGCGCCGACGCGCCTCGGCAATCAGCGCGCCAAGCAGCAGCGACCCCACGCCCAGCCCCCGATACGGTTGCCGCACCGCCATGCGGCCAATATGCGCGTCAGGCAGCAAGCGCCCCGTACCGACGCCATGCCGGTTCTCGTCGTAGGCCACGGCGTGGATGCAATGCGCATCCTCGGCGTCGAGCTCTTCCTCGGGGGGCACGTTCTGCTCGTGCACGAAAACCTCGGTGCGAATCGCAACGGCCTGATCCCTGACCGCATCCCAGTCGCCGATAACCACGTTTATTTTTCCATCCAAAGCGCCGGCCCTCCAAAAATAGCGAATACGCACCATACTCATCATTGGATACGATGCGAACCTAGCCCACGCCAGGCAGCGCCGCCATGCCGGTGGCATTTTGGCATGCCCGCCCATCGTTGGCATTTTGGTATATCACCGGTGGCATTTTGGCATATTTTCGCACCTGGACACGCCAAGACGAGCGCCTGGACACACCATCACGAGTACCCGGCCGCGCCATACTA
>DATCYE010000288.1:0-9966 GCA_036570485.1 Pusillimonas sp.
CAGCACGCCCAGCGACATGCCCATGGGCACGTTCAGGTCGGCTGTAGGCAAAATACGGTGGTAGTACAGGGGATCGCCGTGCTCGGCGCCCAGACCTGTCATCTTGAATACCCATGCCAGGAAATCGACGGGCACCAGATCGAGCATGTTCATGAGGATAATCCACAGGAACACAGTCAGCGCCAGCGGAGAAACAAAGCGGCGCGAGACCTCGCTGGGAACTATGCTTTTGGCTTGTTCCTCGACCATGTCGACCATCATTTCGACAAAGGTCTGGAAGCGGCCCGGAACGCCCGCATTGGCCAGCTTTGCAGCGCGCCACATCAGGAAAACGACCACAAGACCTGTAAGGATGGACCAGAACAGGGAGTCGTAGTTGACGAAGCTGAAATTGGCGATGGCCGACTGCTTGGCACCGACGTTATTCAGGTGAACCAAGTGATGCTGAATATACTCAGACTGTGGCGAAATATCACTAGCAGCCATCTGAACCCTTATCCTGTTGACGAGCGTGCAAAGCCCATGAAATTAACACACAAAAAAACTATGGCAGTTTGCGGAACATCAGCAACAGCACATAGCCTTTTAAAACACATATCAAGCCAAAGAGCATGGCGGGCCACACCAGCCAGCCCCGCCCCAGCCATGCGGCCAGGCCCATGACCATAACGGCCGAACCCAGCTTGAAGGCCTCGCCTACGAAAAAAGCAAACGGGCTGGATTTTGCCGCGCCCAAAAGGCCCAGCAACAAACGTAAAGCAAACAACGCATTAGGCACAAAGTAAGCCGCAGCGCCTATCAAGGCAGAAACTGCGGCTTCACTACCGGACACCAACCAGCAAACCAATACAGCCAGCACCAACATAATCGCCTGCGCGGCAAGCGTTCGGACAATGCCGCTGCTTGCGCGCCGATTAAGAGCAGCGCGATCGCGATCCGAAAGCACAAGCTGCACCTGATCTTGATCCATAATCTTGATTCGCCGCCATGCCAACCGGGCCACCTAAATTATTTGTGTGGCGCCAAACCCATAGAGTATAGCTTGATTTTTTGTATGTAAGCAAGTTGTCAGCTGCCCCTTTTTGCTACAGGGGCGTGCGTGTTACACAATAATTTATTTGTGCTTGAAGTCGGGCTTGCGCTTTTCGACGAATGCTTTCATGCCTTCTTTTTGATCTTCGGTAGCGAACAAGGCATGAAAATTACGGCGCTCGAACATCAGCGTGTCGTTAAGGGAACCTTCGTACGCCATATTCACGCATTCCTTGGCCATAATGACCGACGGTAACGACATAGAGGCAATAATGGCGGCGGCCTCCATCGCTTCGTCCATCAAGCGCTCCAGGGGAACCACACGCGAAACCAGCCCGGCGCGCTCGGCTTCGGCGGCATCCATCATGCGGGCGGTCAGCACCAGATCCATGGCCTTGGCCTTGCTGACGGCACGCGGCAGGCGTTGCGTACCGCCGTAACCGGGAATAACGCCCAGCTTGATCTCGGGTTGGCCAAAACGTGCGTTCTCGGCCGCAATAATAAAGTCGCACTGCATGGCCAGCTCGCAACCGCCCCCCAGCGCATAGCCCGCAACCGCGGCAATCACCGGCTTGCGAATACGCTTGAGCGATTCCCAATTGCCGCCCAGATAGTCCTGCTTATAGACGTCCATATAGGACCAGCCCTGCATGGCGCCGATGTCCGCGCCGGCGGCAAAGGCTTTTTCGCTTCCGGTAAGCACGATGGCGCCGATATTATCGTCGACATCAAACGCCCTCATGGCTTGGGCCAGTTCGTCGATAACTTCGTTGCTAAGTGCGTTCAATGCCTTGGGCCGGTCAATTGTCAGTACACCCACACGACCTTGAACCTGTACTTTTACCAATGGCGCATTCATGCTGTCTCCTTGTTGCACAGTAATATATTGGGATGAAAAAAGAATCGATACTTTATAGCGTAACGCCTTTCGACCCCGTCGGTCATAGAATCCTGGTTCGCCTGAGCATACGAAATCCTGCCCCCACTGGGCAACAGCTTTCGCTGCCAGCCTGGATACCAGGCAGCTATCTTATTCGAGATTTCTCGCGGCAGATAGAAACCATACAGGCCTCAAGCCGGGGCAAGCCGGTAGAAATCAGCAAAACCGGCAATCACACCTGGCAATGCGAGCCCTGCCAAGCCACCCTTGAGATCGAATACACCGTATACGCCTGGGATCTCTCGGTGCGCGGCGCGCATATCGACGAGACGCATGCCTTCGTAAATGGCACCAGCATTTTCCTGCGACCCGACGGGCAAGAGCACCAGCCCTGCCATGTAGAGCTGCTACCCCCGCCGCATGTTCGTAACTGGAAGGTATACACCAGCCTGCCCGAAGCGGCGGGCCATGCCCGCGCCGCCCGACGACATGGCTTCGGCATGTATGCCGCGCCTGACTACGACGCGCTGATCGACCACCCCATCGAAATGGGTACGCCGCAAGTTGTGCGTTTCAAGGCGCATGGCGCCGAGCACGAAATGGTGTTCACGGGCGTGGCGCCCAACCTGGACTTGAAGCGGATTGCCGCCGATACGCAAAAAATATGCGCGGCCCAGATCGCTCTTTTTGAACCAGTCGATCGGCGCGCGCCCTTTCTGGACAGCGCCAGCCGCTATGTATTCATGACCATGGTCACCGGCGACGGATACGGGGGCCTGGAACACCGCGCATCGACCGCATTGATGGCCTCGCGCCGCGACCTGCCCACGCTTGGTCAGGATGAAGCCGGCGAAGGCTACCAGACCTTTCTGGGCTTGGTCAGCCATGAATACTTCCACACCTGGAACGTAAAGCGCATCAAGCCTGCCGTATTCGCGCCTTACGATCTGAGCCGCGAAAACCACACCCGCCTGCTTTGGGTTTTCGAGGGCTTCACCTCGTACTACGACGATCTGATGCTGCTGCGCTCGGGCGTTATCGGTGAACGCGATTACCTGCGCCTGCTGGGCAAGACCATAGGCAGCGTGCAGCGCTCAAGCGGACGGTTCAAGCAAAGCGTGGCCGAAAGCTCATTCGACGCCTGGACGCGCTACTACAAGCAGGACGAAAACTCGCCCAACGCACTGGTCAGCTACTACACCAAAGGAGCGCTGGTCGCACTGGGCCTGGACATCACGATCCGCCACGCCAGCGCAGGCCGACATTCGCTGGACGATGTCATGCGACTGATGTGGGAACGCTATGGCCGCGACTTTTACACGGGAGCGGGTAACGGAATCCCCGAAGACGCCATGGTCAGCCTCATACACGAGGCAACCGGCGTGGACACCGGCGATTTCATTACCCGACATGCCTATGGCCGTGAAGATGTGCCGCTGGATCGCCTTCTACCCATGCATGGCATTTCAATCAGCTGGCAGCCTCTGTCCGACAAGCCGACGCTGGATGTACGGTTGCGCGCCAGTCAGGGCGAAGTCCAGATCGCCACGGTCTATGAGGGCGGTGCCGCGCATCGCGGCGGTTTGTCTGCCGGCGACGCGCTGGTGGCCCTGAACGGTCTGAAGGTAAACGACGCTGCCGGGCTGGATCGCTTATTGACGGCCTACCAGCCCGAGGAGATCGTAACCGTGCACGTATTCCGGCGCGACGAACTACGCGCCTTCGATGTGGTGTTGAATGCGCCGCTGGCGACCGAATGCATGTTGGAGCGGGTGGCGGCGCCCGACTAGGTTCCGGCTTCGATCCTGGCCTGTATGGCCTTGGCCGCCGTTACGCCGTCGGCCAGGGCCGTGACTACGCAAGGATGTTGCCGCTGCGCGACCTCGCCTATGGCATACACGCCCGGACAGCCGGTTTGGGCCGTCCGCATGTCGGTGGCAATAAACCCCTGTGCGCTACGCTGCAAACCCAAGCCGTCGGCAAAGCGCACGCAAGGCTCCCAACCGTAGAACACCATAATCAGATCGTAGGCCTGGCCATTGACCGTGCGCGTCTGGGCGTCCACCGTATAAGCCCCCAGGCTTATACAGGCTGGCGCCAGCTTGCCAACGAATTGATGCTGCGCGCGAACGCTGCGGGCATACAGATGCACGCTGCGGGCGCCTCGATCTTGCGCGTACAAGGCGTTCTCGAAGGCATTATCGCCACCACCCAGGACGGCCACACGCTTGCCGCGAAAGTCTTGCGCGACGATATGCTCGCCGGGGCCGGTAAGTATGCCTTCGGAGCCATTCGGCCCGCCGGCAACACGATCGAGTGTGCGGGCGCGCACGCCTGTTGCCAGCACAAGATGGCTGGCCCTTATTGGTTCGGCCAAGCCAGGCCCCGTAACGGCGTAACCCCGCCCGACGGCATCCACACGTTCGACGGGGCAGGAAAGCAGCACCGGCACACCCGCGCCCTTCGCACTGAGCGCCAGGTTATCGGCTACTTGCGGACCTGTCATGCCCGGCAGAGAAGCATTCCATTCATCCAGAAAGGGGTTGCTGCGGCACAGGCCGCCCAGCTCTTGCCCGGCCTCGATCAGCACCGGCGAAAAACCCAGGCGTGCCAGCCAAACAGCGCAGGATATGCCCGCCGGGCCGCCGCCGATGATGGCCGCATCGTAGTTTTTCCTGAGGACGCCAGTGCGCTCCGGCAAATTCGTCATAAATTCCATACAGGACACCAGGCCTGTTAACGCTAAATGAGAGGCCACTGGCCTTAAAGCACTACAATTCCAACAATTCTACAAGGCCATCATTATGCCCACCCGACGCATTTTTTTTAACCAACTGGCGCTGGACGCACGAATAGGCATCCTTGAGCACGAGTTACGCGCCACGCAGCCGCTGCATATCGATGCCGAATTCGACGTCGATATTGCGCAGGAAGTACATGACCAGAACATCGGCACCGTTCTGGACTACCGCATGCTGCGCCATGCCATCGTAGACGAATGCACGCAGGCCCACGTGAATTTGCTGGAAACGCTTAGCGAGCGCGTGATTGACCGGATTCTGCTGGAATTTCCGGAAGTGACGTTTGCCCGCATTCGCATCAGCAAGCCTTTGGCCTTTTCCGACTGCGCCGCTGTAGGCATCGAGCTACAACGCAGCCGCTGAACCTGTTTATGAACACTATGCACGCTGAAACTATTAATTTCGAGCCCCACGACAACACTCTTGACCTTGACGTGGACAGTCGCCGCGCGCAGAAGCAGCGCGTCAACGAAAACAAGCTGGCCAAACGCCTGATACGCGAAACAGGCCGGGCCATTACCGACTTCAACATGATAGAAGACGGCGACAAGGTGATGGTGTGCCTGTCGGGCGGCAAGGATTCCTACGGCATGCTGGATATCTTGCTGACCCTGAAAGCGCGCGCGCCCATCAACTTCGACATTATCGCCGTCAACCTGGACCAGAAACAACCGGACTTCCCCGATCATGTATTACCCGATTACCTGCGCTCGCTGAACGTACCCTTTCATATCGAAACCCAGGACACCTACTCCATCGTCACCCGCGTGATTCCGGAAGGCAAGACCATGTGTTCGCTGTGCTCGCGGCTGCGCCGGGGCATCCTGTACCGTGTGGCCAGCGAATTGGGCGCCACCAAGATTGCCCTGGGCCACCATCGCGACGATATCCTGGGAACCTTCTTCCTGAACCTGTTCTACGGCGGGCGCATGAAGGCCATGCCGCCCAAGCTTATGTCGGACGATGGCAAGCACATTGTGATCCGCCCGCTGGCCTACGTACACGAAAAAGACCTGATCGCCTACGCCCAACTGAAGCAGTTCCCCATTATTCCCTGCAATCTGTGCGGCTCCCAGGAAAACCTTAAACGCAAGGAAGTGGGCCGCATGATCGCCGAATGGGACAAGAAATTTCCCGGTCGCTCATGGAATGTGTTCGGAGCGCTGTCGCGCGTGGTGCCCACCCATCTTATGGACAGAGATCTGTTCGATTTTGCGGGTCTTGTCGCCACCGGCCAGGCGGACGACAATGGCGACAAGGCATTCGACGATGACCCCATTGAGCCGCCGGCAACACCGTACACGGACGACCTGAGCGACACGCCAACCGTAAGACGCGGCATCACGCCGCCTTAACACCTACAAGGAGTCTGCCTAGTGGCAACAAGAACCAGACACGCCTCAACGCATCACACTTTTCTTTTTCCTCTTTTAGCTGCGCTTATCTGGCTGGCCGGCGCGATTTTCACCACCAGCGCCGCCGCCCAAGCTGCCGCCCCAACGCCGCCAGGCGAGCCTTCCTACTCGGCACTGGCCGACTTGCTCGAAAACGACCAGGCACGCGACAAACTGATAGAACAGTTACGTAGCCTGGCGCCCGAAGGCCAGCAAACCGGCGCGGCCACGCCCGCCGCAAACGCCGTGGCGGCCGATAACACCGCCTCTGCCGACCAGCCCCTTTCGCAACGACTGGCGGTTGGCCTGCAAACCTTCACCGCCGGCGTCATGCATGATATGGCCGCGACCATGGCAGCCATACGCGCGGCCATTGGCAAAGACGCAGCGCCGGACAACCATCTGCGCGCATCCTTGCCCGCCCTGAATGTGCTGCTGTTCACCATTCTGGGTACGCTGCTGGCCTATATTGTCTTTCGCTTTCTGGCCAAATTCGGCTTTGCGCGCCTGAATGTGTGGATACTGCAAGACCCCAAAGTGCAGGCCAACCCGTCGACCAGCCCGCCTTCCGACATGGCGCCCGTCGTCAAGCGCTACCGCTATGCCTCTCTGGCATTCAGCCGCAAGTTGCTGGGTGTGGCAGGTGCTTTCCTGATCGACATGGCGGCTACTGTGCTGGCCGCATTGACCGGCTACATATTGTGCACAACGCTGGCGAACGGCAACAGTGCGTCAACCTTGTTCGCGCTGCAATTCCTGACCGCCTTCGTCATGATAGAAATCGTCAAGGCCGTCTCACGCGGTGTATTCGCCACCCGTTACGACCAACTGAGGCTCCTGCCGCTCTCGCTGGAAACGGCGGCGTACTGGAATCATTGGCTGACTTTACTGATCGGCCTGACCGGCTATGGACTACTGTTTGTCGTACCCATAGCCCAAGCCATCTTCCTGCCCGCCGCCGGCAAGGTGCTGGGCCTGATCATCATGCTGGGCGTCTATATTTACGGCGTACGCGTGGTGTGGAAGAACCGCAAGGCAGTAAGGGCCGGGCTGGTACAACGGGCCGAACGGTCCAGCACCGCTCTTTTCGGCACCTTGCTGCGTGTGTTGGGTCGGGTCTGGCACCTGATTGCGCTGGCCTACTTTACCGTACTGCTGGTCGTCAGCCAGGCGGATCAGGACCAGGCATTGGCTTTCATGGCGCAAGCCACTACGCAAACCGTTATTGCTGTGGCGATCGGACTGATTCTGGCCGCGACGCTATCGTCTCTGTTGTCGCGCCGCATTCATCTGCCCGACGACTGGCGCCGAGCTCTACCCTTGCTGGAAACCCGCATTAATGCCTACGTTCCCACAACGCTGAAAACCCTGCGCCTGCTGCTTCTGATCACGGTGTCGCTGGTGGTGCTGGATGCCTGGCGCGCCGTCGACCTGGCTGCCTGGCTGGAATCGGCCAGCGGGCGAGCCACCATCGCGCTGGTTTTCCGGGTCGCCATCATCCTGACCCTGGCCGCACTGTGCTGGACCGTGCTGGCCAGCATCATCGAGCACCGCCTGGGCATGTCCAGCGCCACTCATCGGCCCAGCGAACGCGAGAAAACCCTGCTCATGCTGTTTCGCAATGCCGCAGCGGTTGTCATCGCCACCATGACGGTGCTGATCGTGCTGTCCCAAATCGGTATCAATATCGGCCCCTTGATTGCCGGCGCGGGGGTTGCCAGCCTGGCCATTGGTTTTGGCGCCCAGAAACTGGTTCAGGACGTGATTACCGGGGTGTTCATCCAGCTGGAAAACGGTATGAACCAGAACGACATCGTCGAGCTGGCCGGAATTTTCGGTACGGTGGAAAAGATCACCATACGCTCGGTCGTTATACGCACCCTGGATGGCGGCTACCATCTGATACCCTTTTCAACCATCGACAAGCTCACCAACCACACTCGCGACTACGGCTACCACTATGGCGAATACAACATCGCACACCGCGAGAATGTCGACGAAGCCATCGCTCAACTAGAACTGGCATTCAAAGACTTGATGGAAGACCCCGAATTGTCGCGCGAAGTGCTGGAAGATATTTCCATACCGGGCGTCACCGGCCTGAACGAACGCGGCTTCACCATCCGCGTCTTGATCAAGACCACGCCGGGCAACCAATGGGCCATACAGCGCGGCTTTAATCGCTTGGTCAAACAGCGTTTCGACGCCGCCGGCATCGAGCTGCCCTACCCACAAACCGTGCTGCATTTTGGCCGCGACAAGCTGGGTTATGCCGCGCCGGTGGACGTACGCGGGGTCGATGCCCTGAAGCATTCGGCCGGCACCACGCCCGCGCCCGGCCAGACCATGCGGCCGGCGCTGGATGAAGGGTAGTTGTTAAAAAGGGATTGCCAGGCGTAGAGCCTGGCAGTTTCGATTTATTCCGACGCGGCCTGCTGCCCCGATTCAGGCGTAATGCCGTCCCAATGGGGACCCGGCACATGGATATCGAAAAGCTCAAGCACCCGCGCTACGGTATGGTCAACCATATCGTCCAGCGTTTGCGGATGATGATAAAAAGCCGGCAAGGGCGGGAAGATGATGCCGCCCATTTCGGTCACGGCCGTCATATTGCGCAGATGCGCAAGATTCAACGGCGTTTCACGCACCATCATGACCAGCCGCCGACGCTCTTTCAGGGTGACGTCGGCCGCGCGGGTAATCAGGTTATCGGACAGGCCATGCGCCACAGCAGCCAGTGTGCGCATGGAGCACGGCACCACCACCATGCCCGCCGTGGCAAAGCCCCCGCTGGACAAGGTGGCGCCCACGTCGCGGAAGCTGTAGACCCGATCCGCCAGGGCATGGATATCTTGGCGAGTCTGGTTCAGTTCGTATTTGATGTTGAGCACACCCGGCGGGGATACCACTAGGTGAGTTTCAACATCGGGGACGGCACGCAGCACCTGCAGCATGCGCACGGCATAAATAGCCCCCGTGGCACCCGTTACCCCGACAACCAGCCGGCGTTTAACGGTCACGCAAGCGCCCCAGCCTCTTTCAAAGCAGTGGTCAGTTCGCCGTTTTCGTACATTTCGGCAATGATGTCGGAACCGCCGACGAATTCGCCCGCTACATACAGTTGCGGAATAGTCGGCCAGTTGGAGTAGTCTTTGATGCCTTGACGCACCTGGTCGTCGTCCAGCACATTGACCGTAACCAGCTTGGTAACGCCCGACTCTTTCAAAATCTGTATGGCGCGGCCCGAGAAACCGCACTGAGGGAACTGGGCTGTGCCCTTCATAAACAGCACAACAGGGTTTGCCGTGACAGTTTCACGAATAAAATCTTGAACTTCGCTCATGATGCTCTCGTTTCCAGAAAAAAGTTGCAGACAGCCTTTATGGCCATCCTTGATTATAGATACCGCCGGTTACCCGTTCTATACCCGCCAGATCCGGCCGGCTGACCACCTGGTCAAAACCGGACGCTTCCATTATTTCACGGACCGCCGCCGCCTGATCCCAGCCGTGTTCCATGAACAACGCGCCTTGCGGCGCCAGCCACCGCCCTGCCCCTTGCGCAATAGCCTGCAAAGCCGTCAAGCCGTTGCTGCTATCAGTCAGTGCGCCCAGGGGCTCGAAGCGCAAGTCGCCCTGCCGCAAATGCGGGTCGGACGCAGCAATATACGGCGGATTCGACACAATCAGGTCAAAACCCCCGCTGCCAGACAGGGCATCGTACCAACTACCGCAAAAAAAATCGACGGCAGCGCCCAGCGTTTGCGCATTATGTTGTGCAATATCGAGCGCTTCTGCGCTTAAATCGGTGGCCGCCACCACGGCGTCGGGGCGATCAAGCGCTATGGATATGGCAACCG
>DATCYE010000289.1:0-2405 GCA_036570485.1 Pusillimonas sp.
TTCACCGGGACGGACCCGGCTATCCGGCTACGAATCAGCCCATGCTGGTGGGTATTGAGCTGCCTGCGGATCGGCCATGGCCGCCCACGGAAGTACCCGCTGCGGTCGTCGATCTGGGCGTGGTGGACAATCGGCCGCAACGTACGAAATTGCTCGACTATCTGCAAGCGCAAACTCCTATAAGAATGCTGATGATCTGCGACGCGCAGCAGACCCCCGATCGTGGCGTCATCGCCCTGCTGGCCGACCTGGCCGGTATGGCCAGGCACAGCCGTGTGGCATTACTTGCCGATACGACGCCAGACCCTGCCCATGAAACACGAACATCGCTCTGGCAAGAAAAGTTATTGGCGGCCGGCTTCGCAGCCGAAGCCATCCATACGACGCTAGCGCCCGCCCTGGATTGGCTGGCCGGTCCGGCAACTGACGACGAAACAGCAAGGAACGGGCATGCCGGATCGTGAACCGCCGCTGCGTTTGGCCGTGGTCGGCCATACCAACACCGGCAAGACATCGTTATTGCGCACACTGACCCGCAACCCACGCTTCGGACAAGTCAACGACAGCCCCGGCACGACGCGCCATGTGGAAGGCGCGCGCCTGCTGGTCGACGGCGCGGCCGCCGTCGAGCTTTACGATACGCCCGGCATGGAAGACAGCATCGCCTTATTGGACTACCTGGATCAACTGGTACCTGCGGGCGCACGCGTAGACGGCCCAGAACGCATACGCCGCTTTCTGGACAGCCCTGAAAGCAGACGACGCTTCGAGCAGGAAGCCAGAGTTCTGCACAAGCTGCTGGAGTGCGACGCAGGGCTCTATGTGGTGGACGTGCGCGATCCGGTTTTAGGCAAGCACAAAGACGAGCTGGCCATATTGGCCAGTTGCGGCCACCCGCTGCTACCAGTACTGAACTTCATTCGCAGTCCCGAACAGCGCCTGACAGCATGGCGCGAAGCGCTTGGGCGGCTGGGCCTGCACGCCATTGTGGAATTCGACACCGTTGCCCCGGCTCTGGATGGCGAGGCGCAGCTTTACGACAAACTGGCCCTGTTGTTGGACAAGCATGCCGCGCCCTTGCTGGCGCTGAAAACCGATGTGGCCGAGCAGCGCGAAATCCGCCATGCCGATGCCTTGCGGCTGATTGCCGAGCTGCTGGTCGATGCCGCCGCGCTGCGCCTTGCCAGCCTGCCCGATACCCAAGCGATGGAAGCGGCCACGCTGGCACTACGCCGAACAGTACGCAGCCGCGAAGCCGCTTGCGTTGCCGCCCTGCTCAAACGCTATAACTTTCGCAGCCAGGACTTTCCAGCCCATGCCCTGCCGCTGGAGGGCGAACGCTGGGGCATGGACCTGTTCCATCCCCAGGCGCTGAAAGACGTCGGCATACAGGTGGGCAAAGGCATGGCCGCCGGCGCCATGGCAGGGGCGACGCTCGATGCCTTCACGGCCGGCCTGAGCCTGGGCACCGCCACACTGCTGGGTGCTGCCGCAGGCGGCTTATGGCAAGGCGCCGACAAACTGGGCAAGCGGATGCTGGGCAAACTGAAGGGCTACCAGGAACTGAGCGTGGACGATGCCGTGCTGCGCTTGCTGGCCCTGCGTCAACTTGCTCTGGTACAGGCCCTTGAAGAGCGCGGCCACGCCGCGCAAAAACCGATAGAGATAGGCAGCGATGCCATCGCACCAAAAACTCAGGCGGGGCGGGAGGACTGGCGCAACGCAAAATTGCCCGACGAACTGCTCGAAGCCCGCAGCCAGCCGCAGTGGTCGTCGCTGGCCGAGACTTACCAGGCCAGCACCCGGCGACGCGACATTGTGCGGTCGCTGACCCGCAAGCTGGCCTGAATGCCCTAAAGCAGAATAGGCCGATCAGGCAAATCGTTGATGTTCAATACGCCTTCGGGCAGCGCGACGCTACGTGTGCGAAGTATGGACTCGATCTCGTCAATGGCAGCCAGAACGCCGCTGGCGTAGGCTTTTTCGCCGACGCTAGCCCATAGGCGATCACATACCTGCTGCCAGAGCTCGTCGGGCGCGGCAATGCCCCGGTCGGCAATGATATGCATGTGATGTCGATCAAGCGCCAGGTACAGCAGTACGCCGGTATTCAAGGGGGTATCCCATACCCGCAAGCGACCGAACACTTCAAGCGCACGCAGGCGACTATCCGGCTCGTGCGCAGGGCTGACCGCCTCAATGGCCACCATCAGCTCGCCGGTATGATCCAGCTCGCTTTTTGCGATGCGTTCCGCAATTTGCGTAAGCACCTGGGGAGTGAAATGCTTGCGGCGCAGCCAATGCCCTTCCAGACTGGCCCAGCCCGTTGCTTCCTTCCATTTACCGGAACGTCGATGCACTACTGCTCCTGTGTGAATTGCATTGGGCCCGATTGCGGACCCGTA
>DATCYE010000290.1:0-12590 GCA_036570485.1 Pusillimonas sp.
CTGCTGCTGGTGGTACTGGTTACTTTTTTTGTGGCCATGCTGCCATTGCTGGGCGGCTCATGGCTGGAGCCGGAAATCTCCACACCCGTCAATCCCTTCTTCGCGCTTATGTGGCTGGCCGGAGGGGCCTGCGCCATCGGCGCAGCCCGCCAGGCCAAATACCACCGCCCGGTATCGCTATTGCTGACCGGCGGTGCGGGCCTAGTCACGGCCCTGACATTCGCCTGGCTTTCCGCCCCCGACCTGGCGCTTACTCAGCTGGCGGTCGAAGTCGTAACCATGGTGCTTATTTTGCTGGGCCTGCGCTGGCTTCCGCCGCGCGTGCCCGGCGACGACGAACCGCCGCGCCTGACAAGCACCCTGCGTGCCTACGTGCGCCGCTTCCGTGATCTGATCATCGCCGTTATTGCCGGTGCGGGGCTTTCCGCCATCGCCTACGCCATACTGACGCGGCACCATCCCCGAGGCATTTCCTCTTTCTTCGTAGAGCAATCGCTGCCTTTGGGCGGCGGCGCCAATGTCGTCAACGTCATTCTGGTCGATTTTCGCGGTTTCGATACCTTCGGCGAGATCACCGTGCTGGGCATCGTCGCGCTTACTGTATATGCGCTGCTACGCCGCTTCCGGCCGCCTCTTGAAAGCATGACTTTACCCAAAGCGCGTCAGCGCCCCTTGCCCACCAACCGGCTACTGGACTCTTTCGCCGAGCCCGATCCCAAGGCGCCGGTACCCGATGGCGTCATGAAGATACCGGCCGTGCTGGTGCGCTTGCTGCTGCCCATGGCCGTCCTGGTTTCGCTGTACTTCCTTATACGCGGACATAACCTGCCGGGCGGCGGCTTCGTGGGCGGGCTCATCATGGCCACGGCCATCATCCTGCAATATATGGTCGGAGGCGTCGTCTGGATCGAAGCCCGCCCCCGCATTCATCCGCAGTACTGGATCGCAATGGGCCTGTTGGCGGCCGGCACCGCCGCCATGTCGGTCTGGTGGGCAGCCAAGCCATTCCTGGCCGCAAACAGCCTGGACCTGATACTGCCACTGGTCGGCCATGTCCATCTGTCCACCGTGCTGCTGTTCGACATCGGGGTATATATGCTGGTGGTTGGCGCCACGGTGCTGATGCTGGTGGCGCTGGCCCACCAATCACTGCGACTGCACCGTAAACCGGCGGCGAGCGCCGCCAACGAAAAAGGAGCCGCATAATGGAAATCGTTCTTTCCCTGGCCATCGGCGTGCTTGCGGGCTCCGGCATCTGGCTGCTTTTGCGCCCGCGCACCTTCCAGGTGATCATGGGTCTATCCCTGGTCTCGTACGCAGTCAATCTGTTCATATTCAGCATGGGACGAATCACCCTGGGCGCGCCGCCAGTCATCAAGACGGACTGGCTGGCCGACCCCAGCCAATATGCCGACCCGCTGCCTCAGGCGCTGGTGCTGACTGCCATCGTCATCGGCTTTGCCACGACCGCACTATTCCTGGTCGTGCTGCTGGCCTCGCGCGGGCTTTCTGATACCGACCACGTCGACGGACAGGAGGCCCGCCCGTGAACGGATGGATGCAGCATCTACCCATTCTGCCTGTGGCCGTACCGCTGATGTTCGGCGCGGCCATGCTGATGCTAAGCGATGCGCAGCGGCATCTACGACTTGCCATGGGTTTTCTTTCCATTGCGGCCCAGATCTACCTGGCAATTACCTTGTTCAGCCTCTCGGCAGGCTACCTTCCCAGCAATTGGCCCGACGGCGTGGGCGTCTATCTGCTGGGCGATTGGCCGGCGCCATTCGGCATCGTGGCTGTGGTCGACCGCTTGTCGACCATCATGCTGCTCCTGACATCGGTGCTGGGGGCTGCCACATGGATATACGCCACGGCGCGTTGGGATCGTGCGGGCGTGCATTTCCATCCCTTGTTCCAGTTCCTGCTGATGGGCCTGAACGGCGCCTTTCTGACCGGCGACCTGTTCAACCTGTTTGTTTTCTTTGAAGTGCTGCTGGCCGCCTCCTACGGTCTGATGCTGCACGGATCGGGCAAGGCGCGCGTGGCCGCCGGCCTGCACTATATTGTCGTCAACCTGGTGGCGTCCTTCCTGCTGTTGATCGCGATGGCCCTTATCTACGGCGTCACCGGCACGCTCAACATGGCCGACCTGGCCTTGCGGGCCGGGCAACTGACCGGCTCGGAACGCATACTTTTTGAATCGGGGGCTGCCATCCTGGGCATCGCCTTCCTGATCAAGGCTGCCGCCTGGCCTCTGAATTTCTGGCTGCCGGCCGCCTATGCCAATGCATGCGCGCCGGTGGGTGCCGTGTTTGCCATCATGACCAAAGTAGGCATTTATGCCTTGCTGCGCATAGGTTCCCTGCTGCTTCCCACCGGCGCCCCCGCCGCCTTTGGCGGCGAATGGATGTTCCCTCTGGGCATGGCCACCCTGATATTCGGCACCGTGGGCATCCTGGCCGCGCCGCAGGCCGAACGCCAGGCCGGATACTGCATCATCATGTCATCGGGCACGCTGCTCGCGGCGCTGGGCATGCCCGGTGTCGTGCTGACCGGACCCGCCCTGTTCTACCTGATCAGCTCCGTGCTGGCGTTGGGCGCCTTGTTCATGCTGCTGGAAATGGTCGAGCGCACGCAGGCCTTCGGTGCCGATCTGCTGGCGGTCAGTCTGGAAGCCTTCGACCTGGAAGACCCCGAACCCGCCGACCGATCGGACGACGTGGTGGGCGTGGCCATTCCGGCCGCCCTGGCTTTCCTGGGCATGTCCTTCGTGGCCTGCGCCCTGCTGATCACCGGCCTGCCGCCGCTGTCGGGCTTTGTTGCCAAGTTCTCGCTGCTATCGGCGGCGCTGCAAACCTCCAGCACCGATACGCCATCGGTGGCGGCCTGGTCCCTGGTGGCCGCCGTGCTGCTGTCGGGGCTGGCCGGCATCATTGCGCTGGGCCGTACAGGCATACGCCTGTTCTGGAGCTCGGACGACTCCATCACTCCTCGGCTGCGTATCAGCGAGGCCGCGCCGGTGGGCGCGCTGATCCTGACTTGCGTCGCCCTGACCTTCTGGGCCGGACCGGTCATGCACTACATGGGACAAACCGCAAGCTACCTTGATCGGCCCGCCTCGTATATCAACGCCGTGCTGACTCAAAGCTCCAGCCGCGCGGTCGAACCGGGGGTCAGCCAATGAAACGCTATCTGGTCCCCTTGGCCATGCCTCTGGTACTGCTGATCTTGTGGCTGCTGCTGAACGATACGCTGTCCACAGGCAACATCGCGCTGGGCATCATGCTGGCCGCGCTGCTCGGGTGGGCGCTGTCTGCGTCCAAACTGCGCCCCCTTAGATCCTGCCCCAAGCACCCGCTGACCATCCTGTTGCTTATCTGGCATGTGGCGGTCGACATCACCAAATCGAACATTGCCGTGGCCCGGATAATATGGCTGGGCAAGCACGCCGACGCGACGCCGGGCTTTCTGAAAATCCCCCTGCGCATACGCGACCCGCACGGCCTGGCAGCCCTGGCTTGCATCGTGACCTACACTCCCGGCACCGTGTGGTCGGACTATTCCGAAGCCGAACAACTGCTGACCCTACACGTACTGGACCTGAAGGACGAAGCCGAATGGTTTCACACCATACAGCAACGATATGAACGCCCCCTGATGGAGATTTTCGAATGAATAGCCTTGTCTATTGGGCCGCCACCTTCGCACTTGGATGCTTTGTGCTGGCGCTGGTTTTTGCCGCCCTGCGGCTGCTGCACGGGCCGGCCTCCACCGACCGCGTACTGGCGCTGGACACCATGTACATCAATGGCATGCTGATCCTGCTGGTGCTGGGCTTGCAGTTCGGTTCCGCACTGTATTTCGACATTGCCTTGCTGATCAGCATGTTCGGCTTCGTCGGATCGGTCGCCATGGCCAAATTTTTGCTGCGCGGCGAGGTCATCGAGCCATGATGGAAACCTTGCCTGCCTGGGCCGCCATTCCCGTTGCCCTGCTGTTGGTTGCCAGCGGCTTTCTTACCCTGACGGGTAGCCTGGGGCTGCTGCGCCTGCCCTCCTTCTACAGCCGCATTCATGCACCCACCCTGGGTAATACTCTGGGCGTATTCGGCGTGCTCCTGGCGTCTATTCTGGTGTCATCCACGCTGGAGGGCCGCTACGTCGTCCATCAAATACTGATCACCGTATTCCTGGTCATCACCTCGCCCGTAACCGCCATGTTGCTGATGCGCGCTGCCATCAAGCGCCAGAAGAGCTCCGCAGCGGTGCCCGCGCGGGCTTTGTCGGACGAATCAAGCCCGTCTTCGGACGCATAAACAAGAAACTTTCCCTTACAACGTAAGCAGCCAGCCCTTATATACTTATCTTCAGGTTCCGCCGTCCAGGCGGGTCCATGTTCCAAGAAAGGAGTATGTATATGATGCTTACTCGATCGACATTCCTTCCGCGCCTTCTGGCATCCGCAAGCCTTCTAGGCATTTGCCTGCTCGCCCCGCTGGCCATGGCCCAGGGTTCCGGCGCAAAGACCAGCTCGGACATCGAAGCGCGCTACAAGCTGGACGTTGAACGCTGCAATACGGGCCAGACCAACCAGGACAAGGCAACCTGCCTGCGCGAAGCCGGAGCGGCACGCGATGAATCGCGCAGGCACCGGCTGATCAACGGCAACGAGTCTTATCAGCAGAACCAGACCTCGCGTTGCCAGGCCCTGCCGGTGGCGGAACGCGGCGACTGCATGCTGCAAATGTCCGGTCAAGACACCAAGGTGGAAGGCAGCGTTGGCGCAGGCGGCGTCTTACGCGAAACGACCATTACCATCCCCGGCACGCCAACGCCCGCGCCCGGTGCCGCACCTGTAACGCCGGCACCTGGCCTGACGCCCAATCCGCCGGCCACCGTACCGGCTCCATCCCTGGCACCCACGGCGCCCGCCGTGCCGGGTACCACCGTCACCCCGACACCCGGCGCAACCCAGTAGCAAAGAACGGCAGCCTCATTGCGCTGCGCTCCCGACCCTGTCATAAACAGGAGCGGGAGCGCAACTGCCCGGGCTATTGACCACGAGCTTCCTTACAGCTCCATCTGCATGCCCATCTCAACCACGCGGTTGGGCGGTATCCGATAGAAGCGAGTACTACGACTTGCGTTGCGCGCCATGAAGGCGAACAAGCGTCTGCGCCAGGCTTGGTGAAACGGCAGCTTGCGCACCACGATTACGGTTTGCCGTGACAGGAAGTACGAAGTCTGCATCGGATCCAGATTGATCTCGGGATGCGCAAGCGCGATCTGCTCCAACACCTGCGGCACATTGGGCTCTTGCTTGAAGCCCCAACGCGCCACAGCCTGCCAACTACTTCTGCTCATGCGCTCCAGCCGGAAGCGTTCATTAAATGGCACATACGGCACATCGGCGCTTTCAACGGTCAGAAACAAAGCCTGCTCGTGCAAAATTTTATTGTGCTTCAGGTTATGCAACAGCGCTGGCGGCACAGTATTGACGATCATGCTCATGAATACCGCCGTGCCCGGCACGCGTGTAGGCGGATATTCCTCCAGGGACTCCATAAAGGACTTCAGGGGTTGATGATCGCCCGACAGGGTTTCATGTATTTTTTCGCGACCCTGCTTCCAGGTGACCATCAGCGTCAGCAAGGCTGCACCCACCAGCAAGGGCACCCAGCCTCCGTCGAAAAGCTTCAAGGCATTCGAAGAAAACAGCAATACATCCATCAGCAGGAAGCCACAGATCAGCACCAGCCAGACCGTGCGACGCAGGCCTGTTGTTTTGCCAGGCAGCACGGCAAAGGCCAGCAGCGAAGTCATCAGCATGGTGCCGGTTACGGCGAAGCCGTAAGCATGGGCCAGGCCGTCGGACGAGCCGAAAGACAACACCAACACCAGTACCGCCAGGAACAACAGCATATTCACCCGAGGCAGGTAAATTTGGCCTTCTTCCTGGGCCGATGTATGCAAAATGACCATGCGCGGCCAGAAGCCCAATTGCACGGCCTGTCGGGTAACCGAAAATGCGCCTGAAATCACGGACTGGGAAGCAATAACAGTGGCCACAGTCGCCAACGCCACCAGCGGTAGCAGGCCCCAATCGGGTGCCATCAGGAAAAACGGATTCTTTAGCGCCGTGGGATCGGCCAGCAGCAGCGCCCCTTGCCCAAAGTAGCACAGGACCAAGCCCGGCAACACCAGGCCGAACCAGGCGCGCCGAATGGCCTTGCGGCCAAAATGCCCCATGTCGGCGTAAAGGGTTTCAGCACCCGTAAGCGCCAACACGATGGCGCCCAGCAACAGAAAGGTTTCCCAAGGCGCATCTGCAATGAAGTCCCACGCCCACTTCGGGTTAAGGGCCTGCAACACGGAAGGCTCCAGGATAATGCGCCATGCGCCCAACACACCCAGGGTCACAAACCACAACAGCATGACCGGGCCGAACAAGCGCCCCATCGTACCCGTGCCGCGCGACTGCACTAAAAACAAGACAGCCAGCACCGCAATGGCAATGGGTACCACCCAGTCATCAAGGCGATGCGACACAATACCGATACCCTCTATGGCGGACAGTACCGATATGGCGGGCGTAATCATGCTGTCACCGTAAAACAGACAGGCGCCGATCAGACCCAGGATAATCAAACGCCAGCGCGCCTTGCCCGACTTGCCGCGCAAGGCCAGCTCCATCAGCGCCAGCGTACCGCCTTCGCCCCGGTTATCCGCCCGCAAGACGATGGTCACATATTTAAGCGACACGACTATCATCAGCATCCAGAACAACAGGGAAAGCAAGCCCAGGATATCCTGGTCGGTTTGCGTCGGCATGCGCGAGAGCGCGGCCCGTATCGTATATAGGGGGCTGGTGCCGATATCGCCATAGACCACACCCAGCGCGCCCAGCCATAGCGCCGCATGCGGCGATGAGTTCGACGAAGATTGCTCGTGTTGCAAGGCCGTCATGGTCACCTATTCTTGTCTGCTTAATTTTGCGCCGATCCGCGGCCCCGGAAACACCACTGTAATACGCGTGCCGGGAAAATCCGGACGGCTGGCCAAGCTCCACCATGCGCCATGTGCCCTGGCGATTTCGCGCACAATGGCCAGACCCAGCCCCGAACCTTCCGCACTGGCGCGCGGTGATCGGTAGAAAGCCTCGAATACCCGTTTGGCATCATCCGGATCGATTCCAGGTCCGTTGTCCTCGACCGAAAGCGAGGGGGGATTGGCCGCCACTTGCAATTTAATGACGGTGGCGCCCACGCCATAGCGCAAGGCATTGTCAATCAGATTGCTAAGCAATTCTTCCAATAGCAGGGAATCGACATCGACCCATATCGGTTCGTCCGGCGCCACCAACTGTATTTCCACATGGCGGCCTCGGGCGGTAGGTATCCATTCAGCCCCGCTGACACGCACCCACTCGCACAAGTCGAGCCGCCGAAAACTGTCTTGCGGCCTGGTCGATGAGTCTGCGCGCGCCAGCACCAGCAATTGCTGGCCCAAACGTATCATGCGATCGGTAACAAACTTGATCCGCTCCGCACGCTCGCGCACGTCGTCGGGCAGCGGGCGCGTGAGCATCAGCTCCAGCTCCAGTTTCAGCCCGGTCAAGGGCGTGCGGATCTGGTGAGCCGCATGGCCGATAAAGCGTTTTTGCGCTTGCATGGAATCGTCCAAGCGCAAAAGCAAATCGTTAAAATGAGTAACCAGCGGAGCCACTTCAGTGGGCAGGCCGGCTGTATCGAGAGTCTGTAGATCTTCGATGCTGCGCTGGTTGATTTCCCGGGAAAGGCGATTAATGGATGCCAGGCCCGAACGCACTCCGAAAATCAGTACCCACGCGAATACCGAGATCAGCAGAATCTGGCTAACCACCATAGTCCAGAAAATGTCGCGCAGCAGCCAGGTCTCCAGGCTTATCTTGCGAGTCATCACCCAGGTGGCACTCAAGTCCAGAACGACCAGCACGATCACGGCCGGAAAAAGACGTAAAACCAGGTGGCGGGCCAGCGAGCCCGGCGGCATCCATGCCGTCCAGAATTTACGCAGCACTTTCCACGTCTAGGAGATAACCGAAGCCCCGTACCGTTTGTATCCCCGCACCGGTGCCTTCCAGGCGCTTGCGCAAACGATATACATAGACTTCGACCGCATTTTCGCTGAAGTCGGCATCCCATGCCGACAGCGAATTGACGATCTGCCGCTTGGTGACCACGCGCCCGACCCGCGCCATGAGCATTTCAAGCACCGAAAGCTCGCGCACGGACAGCGACAGGCGCTCGCCATTGACACGCACTTCTCGGCCGACCGAGTCGAACAGCAAAGGCCCGGCCTCGATGAAGGGCTGGGCCTGCCCGCTGCGGCGCCGGCCAAAGGCGCGCACCCGCGCGGCCAGTTCGGCCAGCTCGAAAGGTTTGGTCACGTAGTCGTCGGCACCGGCATCCAGCCCCGCCACACGGTCTTCCACGCCATCGCGCGCAGTGAGAATAAGGACGGGAACCTGTTCGTTGCCGGCGCGCAGTTTGCGCAAGATATCCAGGCCGCTTTGCCCGGGCAAATTCAGATCAAGCAGAAGAAGATCGTAGCCTTGTCCGGCGATGGCGCCCAGCGCCTGCTCGCCGTCGGTAAGCCAATCTACAGCGTACCCCTGTTCGACCAGGAATTCACGCAGGGCGTGGCCCAGGGTAGTGTCGTCTTCAATAACTAGAACTCGCATGGTGTGATTCTATATCGAAGCGCGCCCGATTGTTATGTTCGGACGCGATATTGGGCCATGTCGTTACAAACCTGACGGTGGGCTGATTTCGGGCGCCTTATCGGACCCGGGGCGCGTAATGAAGCCCAAGCGCTTCAAGCCGGCCGCCTTGGCGCTGCTCATGACTTGCGCAAGTACCTCGTAACGCGTGTTCAGATCGGCCCGGATGCGCAGCTCGGGCTGGGGCTCAAGCGCCGACTCCGCGGCGAACTTTTGTGTCAGCTCATCGGTGCTGACCGCCACTTCGTTCCAGTACATCTGGCCTTGCGCATCCACCGCAAGATCGATGATCTTGGGCTCTTGCTCGACCGGCTGGGCGCTGGCCTGCGGCACATTGATCTTGATCGAGTGGCTAAGCAGAGGCGCAGTGATGATGAAGATCACCAGCAGAACCAGCATCACGTCTATCAGGGGCACCATATTGATCTCGGACACCGTATGGTTTGCCCCGTTGCTGTTATCAAAGCTGCCGAATGCCATTTATTCCCCCTTGGTCTTGGTCGCTGCAAGGGTTACATGGCGCACCTTGCCGCTGGATTCGAATGCCTGCTGGCCCGTTGACAGGAAGGTAAAAAGATCGTGAGCAAAGGCATCGAGACGCGCCAGATAGACGCGGTTGCCGCGCACAAAGCCGTTATACGCCAACACAGCCGGAATAGCCACGGCCAAACCCAGACCGGTCATGATCAGCGCTTCACCCACCGGACCGGCAATGCGATTGACCGTCACGCCATCCGACAGCGCAATACCGATCAAAGCATGATACACACCCCAAACCGTACCGAACAGACCCACGAAAGGCGCTGTAGAACCTATGGATGCAAGCACCGTAAGGCCGTTTTCCAGCCTTGCCGTTTCCTCGTCGATGACCTTGCGTATGGTACGAGTTACGAAGGCGCCCGTAGACCCCTTCTCTTCAAGCTTGAGCGCACCGTACTTGGCATGGTGGTTGCGTGCATGAATGGCATGGCTGGCTACATGTGCAAAAGGCTCGTTCGCGCCATGTGTGGTGATTTCATTTTCTACTTGTTCCAGCGAACTGGCTGCCCAGAACTCATTCAGGAACGTCTTCGAGCGGCGGCTAATGCGCCAGTTGACGAAACACTTTACGAAAATCAGATACCAACTGGTCAGCGACATCAGCACCAGAATGCCGAACAGCGATTTTCCGACAACATCGCTTTGAGAAATGAAATGCAGCATTCCCCCTTGCGCGACATCGGTGGCCGACGTACCCGCGCCGGCAAGCGCAGGCGTTGCTGCCCCAACCGCCGCACCCGCTGCCGACTGCACCGCCGGTGCCGCTTCGCCAAGCTGTGCCAACACCTGCATTGCACTATTTACTAGATCGAACATTCGTTACGTCCTATAAAACAAAATCAAAAGGGATGTCGGCCATCGCCTGGTATGCAATACCGTTTTCTGTATAAGGCTTGAAACGCGCTTCACGCGCGGCTTTCACCGCCGATTCGTCCAGCCGCTCGTAGCCCGACGACGAGCGTACAGTCACCTTCAGCACAGTGCCTTGCGCGGAAATCAACACGCGCACCACAACACGCCCCTGCTCGCCGCGCCGCTCGGACGCACGCGGGTATACCGGGCTGGGCCGCTTGCCTAGATAATCCACCTTGCCGATCAAACGCGGGCGATCCGGGTCCACCGGTGCGGAGGGCGCCTTGGGCACCGCCGGCACGGCTGCCTTACCCGCCGGTGCCGCTGGCGGCTGAACAGGTACGGGCTTAGGTGCTGGCTTGACTACCGGCTTGGGCTTGGGCTTAGGTTTCGGTTTTGGCTTAGGTTCAGGTTTAGGCTTAGGGGGAGGCTCAGGCGTAATGCTTTCCGGTTCGGGCTCTTCAATGACAGGTTCAGGCTCGGGCGGCGGCTCGACCACAGGCTCGGGTTCCGGCATGACTTCGGGCTCCGGCTCGGGTGGCGGCGGTTCAGGAGGTGGCGGCTCCGGTGGCACAACTTCTTTGATCTCTTCTACCTGTTCAATTGCCGGCGCGGCCTCGACCACCTCATCGGCAATTTCAACGAAACGCACCTCGACCGTTTCCGGCATATCTATTTCTGGCTTGACGGCGGGAGCGGACAATATCGCACCCAACACTGCAAGATGCAGGCCCACTGCAGCGGTAACCCCTAGCGCCTTAACCAGGGCGGGACGAAGTTTCGGTTGAACACGAGAACGCGGCATGAATCCAGCAATCAAAAAGTTGTACAGCGTCAGTATCGTGCACAAACGACTGTTTCTCAGACAAGGCTAGGATAATAACAGTAATGCGAACTATTCGCAATAATAAATACAAAAGTACCGCATGAAAATGCTATGCAAAAAATACTGGCAGGCATAAAAAAAGCACCTAGAAATATCCAGGTGCTTTTTTGGCTTGCAGTTTTAGTGGTGGGTGCTGACGGGTTCGAACCGCCGACCTACGCCTTGTAAGGGCGCCGCTCTACCAACTGAGCTAAGCACCCATTTTTGCTTGCAATTTATTTATTATTGCCTGCTGCCCTGGGGGCCACTGCACTTAGCTGCAAAACGCGATAAGACAAAGATTATAGCGTACCGCGTCTTGCATTGCAACATGACGTCTTAGTTGACGGCGTCTTTCAGTGCCTTGCCCGGACGGAACTTGGGCACACGTGCCTTCTTGATCTTGATGGCTTCACCGGTGCGTGGATTACGGCCGGTGCGAGCTGCGCGTTCGGATACGGCAAATGTTCCAAAACCCACCAAAGTTACCGAGCCTTTCTTTTTTAGTGTAGTTTTGACGGCACCGATAAAAGCTTCGAGCGCGCGGCCGGCATCGGCCTTGGACAGATCGGCTTTGGTGGAAATGTGTTCGATAAGCTCTGTTTTGTTCATTAAGGATTACCCCTAAAAATTATTGTAGCCAAGCGTAGTCGAAAGATTGGCTTGGCGCTTGATGGAAATATACGAAGCACGGTTAGCGGCGCTGGTCGTACAACCCACACACGACAATGTGGGCGCAACCGGGTAGCCATTCAAACAATAAGCACTCCCGGTTGACTAACGCGTATTAAGCCTTTGAACGCCAGGCCTGTCAAGCAAAAAGCCTTCAAAACCCGCATCGTTACTGACTTTTTTACTTCTGCATAGCAACATGATGGCTTTTTGCAATGTTTTTTAAAAGTAATTTCGGGTCAAGCTGATTTGTGGTAAAAGCGCAGCTTTTTTGCGGCTACTCCAGAGCTTGCAAGAAGTCGTCAATAAGATCTTGTGTGTCTTCGATACCTATGGACACGCGCAGAAAATTATCGGAGATACCCATCAGCGCTCGACGCTCTGGGCCCATTTCATAATAAATGGTGTGCGCCATCGGCAGAACCAAAGTACGGTTATCGCCCAAATGCGTGGCCAAAGCCAGCACCTTGAGCCGGTTCAAAAAATCGAACACATCGACCTCGTCGATCAGTTCAATACCCATCAAGCCGCCAAAGCGATTGCCGAACAACTGGGCCGCGCGCTCATGTTGGTCATGATTGGACAGACCGGGATAGTGAACCTTGGCAACCTTGGGATGAGCATCCAAAGCCAGCGCCAGAGTCAGTGCATTCGAACAAACTTTTTCCATACGCAGGGATAGCGTTTCGGCTCCGGCCGCCAAGCGATGCGCCGCCTCGGACGCCAGCGTGCCCCCCATGTCGCGCAGGCCTTTTTTCTTGATCTGGGTAAGTCCCCACGACGTCGGCTTGCCTTTGCGATACGACTCGGCAATATTGCGGTAGTCCGACCAGTCGTACAAGCCAGTATCGGTGACTGTGCCGCCCAATGCATTACCGTGTCCGCCTATATGCTTGGACAG
>DATCYE010000291.1:0-5239 GCA_036570485.1 Pusillimonas sp.
CCATTCGGGAGCTGCTGCACGCGTTTCCCAACCTGACGGTCTTCGATGTGGGTTCCATACTGGGGCAATTGCAGCACGTGCTGGATCAGGTGGTGCAGGCCGTGCAATTGCTATTCCTGTTTACCGTGTTGGCCGGCGTGCTGGTGCTGGGCGCCGCCCTGTATTCGACCCGCGATGAACGCGTGCACGAGGTGGCCATTCTTCGAGCCCTGGGCGCGAGCGGCCGGCAGCTGTCGGCGGCGCTGCGGGTAGAACTATTATTGCTGGGCGGTTTGGCCGGCCTGCTGGCGGCCTCGGCCGCCGTGGCGGTGGCCTGGCTGTTGGCGCGCGAAGTGTTCGAGTTTTCTCTGACGCTGTCATGGTGGCCCTGGGCCGTGGGCATGGCTGCGGGCATGCTGGCCTCGTTTGCGGGCGGCAGCCTGGCGCTGGCCGGCGTGCTGAAAACACCGCCCCTGGTATCGCTGCGGGAGGCCGTATGAGCGTGCCAATAGAAACGCGCACTCTGGCTTTGCCCGCTGGCGCAATGTGCTACGACGCGCAAAGCATCAAGGACCCGGGGCAGTTTCTTTTCGATCCAAACTCGGCGCAATTAGGCGCTGTCGCCGTTGCGCAAGGTGGCCGTCAGGCGGCCTGGTTTGTTCAGGGCGAATTCGGTCGGGGCGTGTTGCGTCGTTATCGGCGCGGCGGCCTGATGGCCAAGGTCAGTGTCGACCGCTATGTTTGGGGCGGGGTGGGCGCGACCCGCTCGTTCGCCGAGTTCGAGCTATTGCGCTTCATGCACGATAGCGGCCTGCCGGTGCCCAGGCCTTTGGCGGCGGCCTATTGGCGCCGTGGCCCTACTTACCGCGCGGCCATTCTGGTGCAGCGGATAGACGGCGTGCAGCCCTTGGCAAACGCGCTAGGCGGTGCCGGAACGGCCGCGGTCGCTATGGCGATCTTCAGCATGCACGAGGCCGGTGTCTGGCATGCCGACCTGAATGCCTACAATATTCTGCTCGACGGTCAGGGCAAAGTGTGGCTGATCGATTTCGACAAGGGCAGCAGGCTGGTGCTGTCGATGGAGCGCAGGCAGGCCAATCTTTTGCGCTTGCGCCGCTCGCTGGTCAAGGTGGCGGGTGATCAGGGCTTGCGGTGGTGGAATGAATTGGCCCGCGACTACGGCTTGCTGGCAGGGGTAAAAGCGCACACTTAGCCGGAAAAAGCTTTATGATCACGCCTTTTGACGGTTTTGTAATGGTCGGGGGGGAGCTGGCAATGAAATTCGGCATAATAAAAGGACTGATACTGGGCGCGACCCTGGCTGCGGCACCGTTTGCCTGGGCGCAGGACAAGGTCGTCAATGTCTATAACTGGGCCGAATACACCGCTCCCGACACGATTTCAGGCTTCGAACAAGCCACCGGCATCAAGGTGCGCTACGACGTCTACGACAGCAACGACACCTTGCAGGCCAAACTGCTTACCGGCAAATCGGGCTACGACGTGGTCGTGCCGTCCACGCACTACGCTGCGCGCCAGATCGAGGGCGGTTTGTTCCAGAAGCTGGACAAATCCAAGATTCCCAATTGGAAGTATCTGGACCAGGACATCATGGATATCGTCGCCGCCGTCGATCCGGGCAATCAGTATCTGGTGCCGTGGGGTTACGGCACCAACGGCCTGGGCTACAACGTGACCAAGGTGCGTGAAATCATGGGCGCGGATGCGCCGCTGGGCAGTTGGGACATGCTTTTCAAGCCCGAGAACGCCGAGAAACTGAAAGCCTGCGGCATCTCCATGCTGGACGAAGCAGCACAGGTTTTCCCTGCCGTCTTGCATTATCTGGGCAAGGATCCCAACAGCAGCAATGCCGACGACTACAAGCAGGCGCTGGAACTACTTAAAACCATACGTCCCTATATCAGGCAGTTCAGCTCGTCGGGCTATATCGATGAACTGGCCGCCGGCGATTTGTGCATGGTCTACGGTTATTCGGGCGATGTGATGATAGCCGCCAACCGCGCGCGCGAGGCAGGCAAAAGCTACAAAATCGACTACTACATACCGCAAGGCGGCGCGCCGGCCTGGTTCGACACCATGGCCATACCCAAGGGTGCTGCGCACGTCGATGAAGCCCTGGCTTTCATCAACTATATCGAAACGCCCGAGGTGCATGCCGCCATTACCAACGCCATGTTCTATCCCAATGCCAACAAGGAAGCGCGCAAGCACGTTGTCAAGGAAGTGGCCGATAATCCCATGATCTATCCGCCCGCAGACGTGGCCAAGACCTTGTTCGTCATCAAGCCGCAGCCCTTGCCCGCGCAGCGCTTGCAGACGCGCATGTGGGCCGAACTCAAGTCCGGACGATAGCCGCCATGCTGGATAATCGACCCACTGCACCGTCCTGGTCGGGCGATGCCGATGCATTCGTTCGCGTCGAAGAAGTCGTCAAGATTTTCGGCGACACGGTGGCTGTGCAGTCCGTCAATCTGTCGGTGCGGCGCCACGAGGTTTTCGCCTTGCTGGGCAGTTCGGGTTGCGGCAAGTCGACTCTGTTGCGCATGCTGGCCGGTTTCGAAGAAGTGACTTCGGGCCGTATCTACCTGGATAACGAAGACATTACCGCCTTGCCGCCGTACCGGCGGCCGGTGAACATGATGTTCCAGTCATACGCTCTTTTTCCGCACATGACGGTCGAGGCCAATGTGGCCTTCGGCCTGAAGCAGGAAGGGGTGCCGCGCAATGAAATTCATGAGCGCGTATTCGAGGCGCTGGACCTGGTACAGATGGCAGGTTACGCCCGCCGCAAGCCGCATCAGCTGTCTGGCGGGCAACAGCAACGCGTCGCCCTGGCGCGCAGCCTGGTCAAGCGTCCCAAGCTGCTTTTGCTGGACGAGCCCATGTCGGCGCTGGACAAGCAAATACGCCAGAAAACCCAGATCGAGCTGGCCAAAATACTGGAGCAGGTTGGCGTGACCTGCATCATGGTTACGCACGACCAGGAAGAAGCCATGACCATGGCCCATCGGTTGGCCGTCATGACGGAAGGGCAGATCGTGCAGTGCGGTACGCCGCACGATGTCTACGCCTTTCCCAATTCGCGTTTTGTGGCCGGCTTTATCGGCTCCACCAATCTGTTTACCGGCACCATCGTGGTCGATGAGCCTGATCATGTGCTGATCGAAAGCAGCGAACTGACCCGTCCCTTGTACGTAAGCCATGGCGTCAACGAACCGCTGGGTATGGAAGTGCATGTTTCCATACGACCCGAGCACATCCGCGTGTTGCGCGAGCAGCCCGAGACCGAGTCCAATTGGGGACACGGCATGGTCACCCACGTGGCCTGGATGGGCAGCTACGCCCGTTATCAGTTGCGACTGGATGCAGGTCAGGTAATAGAGGCCAATGTGCCTAGCCAGATGCTGGCGCAAGCCGATGCACCCGGCCTGGACGACGAGGTCTATGTGGCCTGGTCGCACGAAAGTGCCACCGTATTGCCATCATGAAAAAGATTTTGTGGAGCGGGCTGCCGGTTCGGCGCTGGCTGGCCATAGGGCCGCCGTTCTTGTGGCTGACGATTTTTTTGCTGTTGCCTTTTCTGCTGGTCCTGAAGATCAGCTTTGCCGATTTGAAATTCGGCGTGCCGCCCTACACGCCCCTGGCCGAACTGAAAGACCAGACCGTCACGCTGGCACTCAGCCTGCGGGGATACGCGCTTTTATTTAGCGACAGCCTGTACATCGCCACCTATCTGAATTCAATCAAGATGGCGGCTGTGACCACCTTGTGTTGCGCGCTGATCGGCTATCCCATGGCGTATTACATTGCGCGCTCGCACCCCTCAGTGCGCAACTTGCTGCTGTTGGGCGTGATACTGCCTTTCTGGACCTCGCTGCTGTTGCGCGTCTATGCATGGGTCGGCATCTTGCGCAACGATGGGCTGCTGAATAATCTGCTGCAATGGCTGGGCCTGATTTCCGAGCCGCTGGAAATCTATCGCACCGATTTGGCGGTATACATAGGCCTGGTTTACGCCTACCTGCCGTTCTTCGTTCTTCCCTTGTACGCTACTCTGGTCAAGTTCGATATACGCCTGCTGGAAGCCGCCTATGACCTGGGCGCCCGGCCATGGCGTGCATTCCTGGCCGTGACTCTGCCTTTGTCCATGCCGGGCGTCATCGCCGGCTCCATGCTGGTGTTCATCCCTTCGGTGGGTGAATATGTAATTCCGGAGATGCTGGGCGGGGCGAACACGCTGATGATGGGGCGGGTCATGTGGACGGAGTTCTTCAATAATGCCGACTGGCCCATGGCGGCGGCGGTCACCTGCATCATGGTGTTGCTGCTGCTGATTCCGCTGGTTGTCTTTCAGTACAACCAGGTCAAGCAGTTGGAGCGCTATCAGGGGAAACGCAATGACTAAGCCGCATCCTGTACTGCGCGTCATCGTCCTGACCTTGGGCTACGCCTTTCTTTACATACCTATCTTGTGCCTGATGGCGTTCTCGTTCAACGATTCGTCCATGATGACTTCCTGGACCGGTTTTTCGCTGAAATGGTATGTGGAGCTTTTCAATGATCAGGCTTTGCTCAGTGCGGCCCGCCTGTCCTTGCTGATCGCCGCATTGACCGCCACGGCGGCAGTGATTATCGGCACATGGGCGGGCTATGTGCTGGCTCGCATGGGACGTTTTCGCGGATTCGCGCTGTACATAGGCATGGTTAGCGCGCCTTTGGTCATGCCCGAAGTGGTGCTGGGAATTTCGCTGTTGCTGATGTTTGTCGAGATCAGTCAGGTGTTCGGCTGGCCGGACGGCAACGGCATCTTCACAATATGGGTGGGCCACGTGACCTTGTGCATGGCCTATGTGGCCGTCATCATTCAGTCGCGTATACGCGAACTGGATCGCTCCCTGGAAGAGGCTGCGCTGGATCTGGGCGCGACGCCGCTCAAGGTTTTCTTTGCCATTACCCTGCCGCTTATTTTGCCGGCCCTGGCGGCTGCCTGGCTGCTGGCTTTTACCTTGTCTTTGGACGATGTAGTCATCGCTTCTTTTTTGTCGGGGCCGGGCTACACTACTTTGCCGCTGGAAGTCTTCTCGCGCGTTCGGCTGGGATTGAAACCGGAAATCAACGCTTTGGCCACTCTCTTCATGCTGGTTGTCGGCATTTTTGTGGTGGTGGCCAATCGCATGCAGTGGCGCCGGGAAGCCTCGTAAAGGATAAAAATGAAAACCGTGCAGCTTTATGGATTGAA
>DATCYE010000292.1:0-5354 GCA_036570485.1 Pusillimonas sp.
CCGCATCCACTGCGGCCATGCGGTCGGCCGACTCGATCAGTTGCGTCGTGCCAAGCCTGAACGAAGAAGCAAACCTTCGGATCCTGCTGCCAATGCTCCTGGCTGTGCTGCGACCTCTGGTGCGGCGTTGTGAAATCGTTGTCGTCGATGACGGCAGCACCGATACCACGCCCGCTCTGCTTGCCGAATGGGCCGAGTCCCATTCCGAAATCGTTTATTTGCGCCTGTCGCGCAACTTCGGCAAAGAAGCGGCGCTCAGTGCCGGCATCGAGGCGGCTCGAGGTCAAGTCGTTGTATGCCTCGATGCCGACCTGCAACATCCCCCGGCTTTCATTCCACAGATGCTCGAGCGCTGGCGCCAGGGCGTGGACATGGTCTATGCCGTCCGTCAGACCCGGGGGGACGAATCGATCATCAAGCGCGCGGGCACCAGGCTGTTCTATTGCCTGATGCGTACCTCCGACGGGTTGCGGGTACCGGAGGATGCGGGCGACTTCCGTCTCTTGGATCGGCGGGTGGTCGACGCACTATGCATGCTGCCGGAACGCGATCGTTTCATGAAAGGGCTGTTCGCCTGGGTGGGCTTTCGGTCTGAACCGCTTTACTACACGCCTGCCAAGCGCATAAACGGCACGACGACATTCAAACTGTCCAAACTGGCGCATTTCGCCTTCGACGGCCTGACGGCGTTCACCACCTGGCCTCTACGCATGCTTAGCGTCACGGGCGTTTTTCTGTCGCTGCTGTCGTTCGCCTATGGCCTGTTCGTGATCGTCAAATACTGGATATACGGCGACCCGGTCCAAGGCTGGGCGACCCTGATTGCGGTGATTCTTTTTTTCTCGGGCGTGAACCTTACGTCGCTGGGCGTTGTTGGCGAATACGTGGCGCGCATCTTCAGCGAAGTCAAGAGGCGCCCCGCCTATCTGCTCAGGGACCGGATAGGCAAGGGACTTGTTATGCCGGACAACGATGCGGTTTCGTCCAAACATGATCGACACCGAGAACCCTGACGGCCATGGCATTCCCGCGAACGTGCGGTTGCGTGCCCGCACTCGATCCCTTTTCGATAATTTCTTTTCGGAAAATGTGTGTATGAACGGGTTAGTGCGGCTGACCTCATGGTTGCTGGGTATTCGCTCTACCTGGCTGGTGGCGATCATCACGTTCTCCTGGGTGTCGGCCACGACCTGGACACGGCCATTGATGCTGCCCGACGAGGGGCGCTACGTCGGTGTGGCATGGGGCATGCTGAAGGCGGGCCACGACTGGGTGCCCAGACTGGATGGATTGCCGTTTTTTCACAAGCCGCCATTGTTCTACTGGGTGACGGCGCTATCGCTACGGCTGTTCGGCGTCAACGAATGGGCCGCCAGACTATGCTCGGTGCTTGCCGCAACCCTGATGGTGGCCATGCTTTTCTGGTTCCTCAAGACTTTCGTGAACCGCCGTGTCGCGGCTCTGGCGGCGATCATCCTGGCAACCGCACCGTATTTTGTCGGTGGCGGCCAGTACGCCAATCTTGACATGACTGTGGCGGCCGCCATCACGGCCACCGTGGTTCTGGGCGCCGCGGCCGTCTTCAGAATTGAACGTGGCGAACCCTATCGTCTTTTGCTGACGCTGGCTTATGCCGCGGCCGGCCTCGGCTTTTTGTCCAAGGGGCTGATCGGCATTGTGCTGCCCGGCGGCATTGTGGTGTTCTGGCTAGCAGGCAGGAAGCGTTTTGATCTGATGCGTCGGTTATTCATCTGGCCGGGTTTCGTCGCCCTGGCCGCCGTGGCGTTGCCCTGGATGGTGTACATGGAATGGCATTTTCGGGGCTTTGTCCACTATTACATCGTTTATCAGCAGATCGACCGCTTTCTGGAGGCAAGCTTCAACAACCGTCAGCCCTTCTGGTTTTACGTTCCGGTGCTGCTGGCGCTGACGCTCCCGTGGTCTACACAGGTGTGGCGGCTGGCGCAATCCGCTTACTGGAAGAGTCCGGAATTTAATGCAATGCGCGGTCTCATGGTGTCCTGGTTCCTGGTGGTGCTGATCTTCTTTTCGATTCCCTCATCCAAGCTAATTGGCTATATTTTGCCGCTGCTGCCGCCGTTCGCCTTTTTTCTGGCAGACCTGTTCGCCGTTCGGCTCGCTGGCGAAAACACGCGGCGTGTCTTGATGTCATTATCCCGCTGTTGGGCGCTTTCCGCGGCCCTGTGCCTTGTGGCTGTCATCGTTCTGGTCGCGGCGCCACGACCTTCCACGAAAGATATGGCCAAACAGTTTCGCCTATGGTATAGCCCCACCGATCAGGTCGTCATGCTGGATTATTATTACTATGACTTCAACTTTTATCTACATACGGCCAAGCCAGCGCTGGTGGTGTCCGACTGGACCAACCCAAAGATCCCGTTACACGATAACTGGCGCAAGGAACTCTATGATGCGGGCAAGTTCGACCCCGCGAAGGCTGCCAAACTGCTGGTCACTCCCCCTGAGTTCCGGGAGCGTCTGTGCAGCCGGCGCGCTACAAATTTGTGGCTAGTGGGGGGCAAGGATAGTTTCCACGAGTTTCCTTTCCTGAAAACCAGGCCCCCCACGCTCAAGAGTGGAAAATTTCTGGCATGGCTCGTACCCACAGACGAGTCTTTCAGCTTCTGTCCCGGAACACCCGACAGTCTACAAAAATGAGCGTCAGCCAAAGGGATCGTATGAAGACTACAGAGGGCACCAAGCGCATTGTCGTTTGCGCCGACGATGTCGGTATGCATCCCGGGATCGACATGGCAGTCTTGCAGCTTGCCGAAATAGGCAGGCTTGGGGCGGCCAGTTGCCTGGTGGATGGCGTTTCATTCTCGCGCAATGCAAAAGCACTTGATCTATCTGGACTGCAAATCGGACTGCATCTGAATTTTACCGAACGGCTCAACCCTGATCGCGATCCGACAATGTTGTACCTGCCAGTCTCCGTGCTCATTGCGCGCAGCTACCTGCGCCAACTCAATGAAACCGGCGTCCGGCGGCAGATTGTACGCCAGCTTGACCGTTTCGAGGCAGTGTTGGGGCGTTCGCCCGATTTCGTCGACGGCCATCAGCATGTACACCAGTTTCCCCAGATACGCCGATGTCTGATGGCGGAACTCGTACATCGCTACCCGAACAAACGTTTATGGATCCGCAACACACGCGTGGGACGTCTGGGCATGACAGGCTCGTTCCGTTTCAAAGCCGGTGTTATTCAAGGACTGGGATCAGCCAGACTGGTTCGCCTGACGCAAGGCTCCCACTTTACCGTGAATCATGACTTTCTCGGTGTCTACGATTTTCGGGGTGGGAGCGAAGCCTATGGCCGGTTGCTCAAGACATGGCTGGGCGCGGCCGAGAACGGCAGCGTACTGATGTGTCATCCGGCCAGCGAGTCCGTAGGCGATGGGTTGGGGAGCCAGCGCGTCGCCGAGCTGGAAGTGCTTGCCGACAAGCGCATGGGGGCCTGGCTGGAAGAATATGGGTTGTCCGTCGGCGGCCTGCCCGTCTGGGCCACCGCTTGTAAAACCGTCATGTACCTCACCCGCTGGTCATTTTGCTTGTATCTCTATGTCTTTATTCAAACGTTCCGTCGTTTCTGAAGTCACGAGCCATGCGGGCCAAAGCGCCTGAATGGCAAAATTATTTGTGGCACACTCATTTTGAATGCCATACACCGTTAACAACTTGTTGGAAACAGCACAATGAGAGTATTGCTGGTCGAAGACGACACCATGATTGGCGAGGCCATTCAAAGCGCGTTACGCGATGAATCATATGCCGTGGACTGGGTAAAAGACGGTTTGAAAGCGCTTGTGGCCGTACATGCCCAGCGGTACGACATTATGCTGCTTGACCTGGGGCTGCCGGGCAAAGACGGCCAGGCTGTACTAAAAGCTATTCGCTCCGCCAATAATTCGGTGCCGGCGCTGATCGTGACAGCGCGCGATGCGCTCGAACAACGTCTGCGGGGCCTGGATGCCGGCGCGGATGACTACATACTCAAACCCTTCGACATGCCGGAACTGCTGGCGCGCATGCGGGCTGTGCTGCGGCGCAAACACGGTAGCGGCACGCCCGTCATGTCAAACGGCGTTGTCACGCTGGATCCAACGACGCGGGAAGCGGCCGTCATGGGAAACGCTCCCACACGGCTGACCCACCGCGAATACGCCTTGCTTCATGCCTTGCTTGTGCGCCCTGGCGCCATCCTTTCGAGAAGCGAGCTCGAAGATCGCATCTACGGTTGGGGCGAAGAGGTGGAAAGCAACGCCATCGAATACATCATTCACGCGCTGCGCAAAAAGCTGGGCAGCGGTGTCATAGAAAATGTCAGGGGGCTGGGATGGATGGTTTCAAAGAACGTCTGAATGCCTCGGTACAGCTCAAGCTTTTCTTTGTACTGTTTCTTGCCGTCTCTGTCGTCGCTATCGCCGCGGGCGCATTTTCGTTTATTTCCGCGTTTGTCGGGGCTCACGAGCTGCAGGATGACGTCCTGTATCAAATTGCGGCGCTGGCGACCAGGCAAGACATTCCAACGGCGGTTTCTCAAAATGGAGTCAGCCTCGACGACAACGATAACGACTCGACCATTTTCGTTCAGTACCTGGGCGGCAAGGGAAGACACAATGCCCTGGCGCTTCCAGGGGATCTGAGCGAAGGGCTGCACACGCTCGGCGTCAACGGCAAAACATACCGCGTATTGATCAAGGCGACCCAATCGGGCCGGAAAATCGCCATTGCTCAACTGACCGAAGACCGCAACGATATGGCTTATGACAGCGCCATGCGCACACTGACCCCGTTTTTTATTCTTGTTCCCGTCCTGCTTATTATCTTGATAAGCCTGATACGAAAGATGTTCCGCCCCATCACCGAACTGGCCGCTCAAATAGACGAGCGTTCGGAACAGGACTTGCGCCCCATGCCAAGCCACGGCCTTCCAACGGAAGTGCGCCCTTTTGTGCGGGCCCTTAATCGACTGCTCGAGCGCGTTGCCGAATCCATCAATACTCAGCGACGGTTCGTGGCCGACGCCGCTCACGAGTTGCGCTCGCCGCTGACTGCGTTGTCGCTGCAGGCGGAAAGGCTTGACCAGGCGGAGATGTCCGATGAGGCGCGCTCACGACTCAAAGTCGTGCAACAAGGCATTGAACGAGGGCGAAACCTTCTGAACCAGTTGTTAAGCCTGTCCAAGGCGCAGTCAGCGGAAAAGCAGGCCGAGTCCGCGGTATCGGTTAAAACCGCCTTTCGCCAGGTACTTGAAGACCTGATCCCGCAGGCCAACGCCAAAGGCATAGATGTGGGCGTGCTGGAAGGCCCGGATGCCATAGTGCGAGCCA
>DATCYE010000293.1:0-12962 GCA_036570485.1 Pusillimonas sp.
CCAGGAATTCTTCCTTGTAGTCTGCCTTGGCCTGGAAACCCTGCTTGATGGTAACCGTGCGCCGCAAAGTGTTCTTGCCCGTCAGCAGGATGTCGGCCAGCGCCTGCCAGTGCGGCAGGCTGGACGCATCTGCGCCGAAAGTCTGGCCGTCCCATTCCTGCAAGGCGCTTAAATCCATGGATTCGCCGCTACCGGCCAAGACATTGGCCGCACGGGATACCGATGGCGCCAGCGCCGCTGCCCAACCCGGCGGCATGGCCTGCGCAAGACGGCTCAGATCGGCCTCAATGGCATTATCCAGACTGCTTAAAAGTTGGTCGACATCGCCGCCCGAGCCAAGCAGCGGCAGCCATTGATCGCGGCTGCCCAGCATATCGGCCAGCAAGCCTCGCGCAGCGCGGACATCCACATCAAGATGCGCAATCAGCGCTGCCACCGACTCGTCCTCGTCGGCCATGTCCAGCGTGGCCTGCGCTGCAGCCTCGTAGTGTTCGCGTGTGTCGTCGGCTATGGCGGGCAAGCCGCCCAGCGCGCTCAACCAGGGCATGGCCCGGACCAGATAGGTGCAAAAGGAGTCGATGGTACGTATGCTGAGCCGCGCCGGATACTCGAGCAGATTCCAGCCCAGCTCCCGATCACGCTGCATGGCCTGGCGCGCCAGTTCCCAACTGCGCCGCTTGTAATGCGCCTCGGGTTCAGGCTCGGCCCCGGCCCGCAATTTGCTCAACACGCGGGCATGCATTTCGGATGCCGCCTTGCGCGTAAAGGTGATGGCCACGATTTCCTCGGGCCGATTGACGGTGGCCAGCAAGGCCAGGATACGGTCGGTCAGCAGCTCTGTCTTGCCCGAGCCCGCCGGAGCCTGGATAAGAAAAGATTGCGTGGGGTCGATCGCCGCACTGCGAACCGCGCTGTCGCTGGGCTGTTTAATTGTCACGCGCGTATTCCTCGGTCAGGCGTAAAAAAGGCAGCACGTCGCAGTACTGCAGGTCGTCCGGACGCAGGGTCCGATTGGCGGCGTGACCGGCTGCATATTCATCGGCCAGCGCATGGATGGCCCCGCGCCATTGCGCCATCAAGCCCTCCCAGGTGTAGCCGACAAAATCGGGCCAGTCCTGCGGCGCGGCCAAGCCCTCGAAACCGTAATCGGCATCAGCCAGCCCCTTGACCTGTGTCTCGCGGGCATGCAGCTTAGCCAGGATCAGCGCCACGACTTCGGCATGCTCGTCGGCCAGCACCGCCGCATAGAAAGGCAGTTGCAGCCCGACCGGCCGCGCGCGCATCCAGTCCGGCTTGGGGTCGATATTTCCGTTGCCCGATTTGTAGTCGATCAAGGCCAATCGGCCATCGCCCAGTTCATCGATACGATCCAGACGCAGCTTCAGTTCCAGCGGACCGTGCAACCAGGTGTATTCCTGTTCTACATCGCGTACCCAAAAGGGTTCACGCTTGCGTTCCAGAGCCAGCCACTCATGCATGATGACCTTGGCCCTTGCCACTTCCAGCGCGCGTAGCGCCGTGCCGTAATCGGCCAGGCACTCGTCGGCAGCTTGCAGTACCGATTGCTCCACCAGCGTGTCCAGCCCGCCACCGCGCCACAGCCGCATCAGACCCTCTTGATCTTTCAGCACCTGCCAGACCAGTTCAATGGCCCGATGCAGCAACAGGCCGCGTGCATTCTGGTCGGAAATATCGGCGTACCCTCCCAAGCGGCTTGCGCCCAGACGGTATTTCACGAAAGCCCACAATGGATTGCGCGCCTGCGTATCGATGACGGCAATACCGCCGCGCGTCCTGCCCTGGCCCTGCAACGGCGGCCGCTGCTCGTCCCGCAGTTGCTCCAGAGCACATGACGCCGGCGCTTGGGGGCTGGCCTGCGACGTGCTTGCAGGCACATCGGCAATACACGGGCTGGGGCGCAGTTCGCGCTCGCCCTCGCGCAGCGCATGACTAAGCCAGACCTGCGCTGCGCATTCCAGCAAGCTGGTATACATCGTGATCGCCCAGTGCAGTTCGCGCTCGGGCGTGGCGCGCGGCGCATTGACCTGCCTCAGAACCGAAATAGGTATAAAGGGATTGGGTTTGGGTACCGCCGGTAAAATTTCGTCGGTCAGACCAAGCACCCAAACGCCGTCCCAACGCCCGCCTTCGGACTCAAGAAAGCCAAGCACATCCAGCCTGGCTTGCGGATCACGCTGCGGCTGGAAAGGCGCTTGCTGCGCAAGCCGCTGCAACAGACTCACCGCCGCCCCAAAACCGACTCGCCCGGCCACCGCCGCCTGGCGGCCCAGACTGTCCAGCAGACCGTCGAAAGCCTCGACCACTTGAAAGGCATGGCTGTCCAGCGCTGTCTGACCAGGAAACCCCAGCGACTGCAAGCACGCGCGAAAGCGTTTGCTCCACACATCCACGGTCGCCGATCCCGTCTGACCATCCAAAGCCTGCTGGCACTGGCGCCATGCTTCTGCAAGACGGGGCGCGTACTGATCCAGCGCATCGAGAAATTCCGTCTCGGATACTTTGATTCGGGCGCGGCGCCGCCATAGAGCGTCTATGCCTGCCCGACCTGCCGCCTCTTGACCATCGGCACGGCATCCTCCTGCCAGCAAGGCAGCTCCGGCATCGACCGGCGCACAGGACTTGCGCTGTGAAAAACCGGCCAGCACCCGCAGCCACGACAAGGCGGCCCGCGCCAGCGGCCATTCCGCCAAGGGTCGGGCCACGGCAACGTTATAAGCCGTCGGCCGACCACCTTCGTCTTGGCCCAGACATTCGCGCAGATAGCGATGCGCCAGCACCACATCGGCTTCCAGGCGTGCGGCCACAATGGCATACCGGCCCTTGGGGTTCTGTGCCAATTGGCCGGCGGCCCACTGCGCAGCCAGGCGCCATTCGCCGTCGGGGTCGGGCGCCTGCACCCGCTGCGTGGCGCCCGCCGCCTGGCTCTGGTGCGTCAGAACGCACACCCGCACGCCACGCTGCCCGAGAGCGGACAAGACCAGGGACAGGCGCGGTGACAACTCATTGAAGCCGGCCAGCACCAGGGTATTGAAATCGACGTCCAGCAAGCCATCGGCCAAAGCCTGATAAATACGCTCGTAGGCGACGTTGCTGTCCTCCAGATCCATCTGCGTCAGTGCTGCCCGATAGTCGCGGCGCCATACCCGGAAGCGCCGATAATCGGACGTTTCATATTCGGGCGGTACATCGATGCGCCAATCGTCGATCAGACGGTCGGCATCAGCGGCCAGGCGCGCGGCCTGGGCGACATCCAGCAAGACATGATCCGCTTCGGCCTCGCCAATGACACGCTGCCACAGCAATTGTGCGCCGAAAGCATCAAGAGTGTGCATGGCCTGCCCGGACTCGGGCAGGAAGGACAGGCTATCCGCAAGCCGCCTTAACCACCCCGACAAAGGCACGATGTCGGGTACCGCCATGACACTGCGGTCCGGCCCCAGGCCGGCCGACAGCTCTGCCAACACGCGGCGCGCGTGGCGGTTATTGACGGTCAGGATCAGTGTGTTTTCAGAGCCTGACCCTGAAAGCCCGCCCAGGTCCACGGAATCGAATGTATCCATCGTTGTTCGGCTATGCAATTCACAAGAGATCCATTCTAACGAGTCGCTGCGGCTTATGGCGTCGGATCGTACTCATCCACAATCCGTCCGTCCTGTATCTGGTAGATACGATCGGCCAGTACCAGCGCATCGTCCGGATCGTGGGTGATAAGTATCGTCGGGATATCCAGCCTGGCTTGCAGGTCGGCCAGCTCGCCACGCATTCTGTCGCGCAATTGCGCATCCAGCGCCGATAAGGGTTCGTCCAACAGCAACAGGTCGGGCTCCACGGCCAGCGCGCGAGCCAAGGCCACACGCTGCTTCTGCCCACCGGATATTTCAGCCGGATAGCTATTCAGGATGCCGTCCAGTTCGAACGAATCGATCCAGCGCCGGGCCGCCTCGGGCAATGCTCGGCCTCCGGGATTGAACCAGCCTTTTTTCAGGCCGAAGCTCACATTTTGCGCAACCGTCAGATGGGGAAACAGGCCATAGTCCTGCTGCAGATAGCCTACCCGGCGCTCTTGCGGCGACAGGAAAATGCCTTGCCGCGAATCGTAGAAAGTCTTGCCGGATACCTGTATGCAACCGCTATCGGGACGCATCAGCCCGGCAATGGCCTGCACAGTCAATGTCTTGCCCGCCCCGGAGTTTCCGAACAAGGCGATGCGGTGGGCCGTGGCGTCGATCCGGATATCCAGATCGAACTGTCTGGTACCGGCAAGCATGCGCCGCTTGACATCGATATGTATCATCGCAAGCCCGCCCTTCGGCTCATCGTGCGCGAACGATCCGGAGCCAGCCTGCCGGCCGCCCACAACACCGCAATGCAGGTCAGCGATACCACACCGACCAGGGTATTCGCCGCACTGTCGTTGCCCGCTTGCACCGCTTCGTAGATGGCAATGGACAGGGTTTGCGTTTGTCCGGGTATGCTGCCCGCGATCATCAGGGTCGCTCCGAATTCGCCCAGGGCCCGCGCAAATGCAAGAAACACGCCGGCCAAAATACCAGGCATAGCCAAGGGCAGCGTCACCCTGAAAAAGGTGGCTACGGCGCTCACCCCTAAAACCTGCGCGCCGTTCTCCAGAGCCGGATCCACCCCTTCGAAGGCAGCACGCGCGGCTTTGAGCACCATGGGGAAGGCCACCACGGTTGCCGCAACCACGGCCCCCTGCCAGGTAAATACCAGCACGATCCCCCAGTCCGCCAGGAAGGAGCCCAACCAGCCACGGCGACCCAACAGAACCAGCAGGTAATAGCCGATAACCGTGGGCGGCAGGACCAGCGGCAAAGTCAACACCGCGTCCAAAGCATCGCACCAGGCCGAGCGCCAGCGCGACAGGCCGTAGGCAATCGAAACACCCAGCAAGGTAGAAAAGAAAGTGGCCCAACCTGCTACCTTCAACGACAGCAACAGGGGAACGCTGACCTCAGACATAAGCCGTCCGGGTCACGGCTTGGAAAAACCGTATTTCGTCAACATAGCCTCTCCTGTGGGAGAGGCTATGAAGTTCAGGAAGTCTTGTGCTCTGGGATTGCGGCCTTCGCGCTTGACCAATGCGATCGGATACAGCACCGGCGCGGGCGAAGACAACTTGGCCACGACCTTTACCTTGCCGGGCATGATGGCGGCATCGGTGGCGAATACGAAACCCGCATCGACTTCGCCACGCACCACGTAATCCAGCACCTGGCGCACGTTCTGGCCCAGCACTTCATTTTTTTTGACGGTATCCCAGTTACCGGTGTATTCCAGCGCAGCCTTGGTGTAACGACCCACAGGCACGGTCGCCGGGTTGCCGAAGGCCACGCGCTTGACACTGGCCGACTTCAAATCCGCCACCGAATGGATGCCAAGCTTGCTGTCGGCCGGCACGATCAGCACCACCTCGTTGCGGGCGAAGTCGCGCCGCGTAGCCGTGTCTATGCTGCCCGCCGCAAGTGCCTTGTCCATGGCCTGTTGATCGGCTGAAGCAAAAATATCCATGGGCGCACCGTGGATCACCTGAGCCGCAACTGCGTCAGAACTTGCAAAACTCATCAATACCTTGGTGTCGGGGTACTGCTGCTGGAATGCCGTCGCAATCTCGGTGAAGACGTTGGTCAGGCTGGACGCCGCCCCCACCAGCAGATCGCCCGATGTTGCTTGCGCATGCCACCCCATTGTGGCCAAGGCCGCCGCCGCGATGATTTTTTTCATGGATTTGTCCTTTTTACGATGCCAGCGATAGCCGTATATCGCACGGCCTGAAACGTAATATATACCCACATAACGATTCGTCAATTACGTCATTGCGATAAGATACAGAGGAAGCCCCGGGCGGGCGGCATAACACATAGAGCCGGCCCGCGGCGCCCTGAATCGCTCATCGACATACAAACACATTGACCTTTTCCCCACCTGCTACGATCGACACCTTCCTGGATGCCATCTGGCTGGAAGACGGCCTGGCCCAGAATACGCTGTCGGCCTATCGCCGCGACCTGACGGCCTTTGCGCAATGGCTGCATGCCAAGATGCACAAAGAGCTGGAACAGGCCGATGCCGCCGATATACAGGACTGGTTCGCGGCCCGCCATGCAAGCAGCAAGGCCACGACCGCAAACCGGCGCCTGGCCGCCTTACGACGCTACTACCTGTGGGCACTGCGCCAGGGTCTGGTTCATAGCGACCCATGCCTGACCTTGCGGGCGGCGAAACAAGCCGCGCGCTTTCCCAAGTCCTTGTCCGAAGAGCAGGTCGATGCATTGCTGCAAGCCCCCGACACACGCAACGCGCTGGGCCTGCGCGATCGGGCCATGCTGGAGACGCTTTATGCCACCGGCCTGCGCGTCAGCGAACTGATCGGTCTGGGCTTGCTGGATGCCAGCCTGACCGAAGGCGTGGTACGCGTCATACAAGGCAAAGGCGGCAAAGACAGGCTGGTGCCGCTGGGCGACGAAGCCCAATATTGGATAGACCTCTACCTTAAGCAAGCGCGCCCCGAGCTGCTGGGCGCGCGCCGCTGCGATGCGCTTTTCGTTACTGGACGGGCCGCCGCCATGACCCGGCAGTCGTTTTGGCTGATCGTTAAAAAATACGCCGCGCTGGCCGACATACATGTGCCCTTGTCGCCCCATGTGCTGCGGCATGCCTTTGCCACGCACTTGCTGAATCACGGCGCCGACCTGCGCGTGGTGCAAATGCTGCTGGGCCATGCCGACATTTCAACCACGCAGATTTATACTCATGTGGCGCGCGAACGGCTCAAGGCCTTGCATGCGAAACATCATCCGCGCGGGTGACAGCACTAATGTATTCGTGCTGGCATAGGGATATATCGCGGCCGCCGCGACGCACCGCTCTTGTAAATTTTATTCATCGATAGCATGGCCAAAGACAAACACGTCTCGGAAACACCGGCGACACAGTTCCTGAAGAAAAGCAATATCGCCTTTACCGAGCACCCTTACGAATATGTTGATCATGGTGGCGCGATGGAAGCGGCCAAGCAATTGGGCCTGGACCTGCATCAAGTCGCCAAGACCCTGATCATGGAAGACGAAAGCGCCCACCCACTGATCATCGTCATGCATGGCGACCGCGAAGTATCGACCAAAAATCTGGCACGACAGATAGGCGTCAAGAAGGTCAGCCCCTGCTCGGTCGAAACGGCGCAAAAACATTCGGGCTATCTGGTGGGCGGAACATCGCCATTTGCCACACGCAAGAAAATGCCGGTGTGGGTAGAGCAAGAGCTACTAAGTTTTCCCGTGATCTACGTAAACGGCGGACGACGCGGCTATTTAATAGGCGTGCCGCCTTCGGCGCTGATCCAGCAGCTAGGCGCCAAGCCGGTTAATGCAGGACTGTTGAAATAGGCACTGCGGCAGTCACGCCGGCCAGCACTTGAGCATTAGTTTTCAGGCCACTGATCCGCCTTGTCACCACGCTGGTCGATCACCGCATGCAGGCGCTTGGCCCATTGCAGCAATACGGCATCCTGACCTGGCTTGCCCACCCATTGCACGCCCATGGGCAAGCCCTTGGGAGACAGCGCACATGGCAGATGTATGCTTGGCCACCCCAGCAAAGACCATATGCAATTAAAAGTAGAAGATCCAGTCGTACTCAGGCCCTCGGGCGCTTGGCCAGGAGCGCTGGGTGCCATGATCACATCGTATTCAGCGAACTGGCTGCGCCAGCGCAATTGAATCTCGGCGCGCCTTGCCTGCATATCCGCATATTCATCGGGGCCTAGCCGCAAGCCCTGAACCATCGCCTCCACAGTGACGGCGCTCAAGGCTCGCGGTTCAGCACGCCAGATTGGAAGCAGCCCTCGGGCCAGTTCATAGCGCATGATCTTCGCGTGCAAGGCCCTTAATGCTTCGACGTCCTGGTCGGGATACAGCCACTCGAGCGGTCCGCAATGCGGCTCAAGAGCAGCGGCAACCTGGTCCAGCGTGTTGCGGGCTTCGAAACTGAGGGGTGTCTGGCCAACACAAGGCAAGACTGCGACCCTGAGGCTGGACGTTGCAGGCAGCTGCGTGGGCGGCGCCGGCAAAAACACGTTTGCTACTTGTATGGCCAGCTCGACCTCTCTAGTAAACCATCCTATGGTATCCAAAGTGTCGCATAGCACCGTCATGCCCGCCCGATGCACATAGCCGAAGCTGGGCTTGAATCCAACCACGCCGTTGAACGCGGCAGGCCGGATGATCGAACCGCCTGTTTGCGTACCTAAAGCCATAGGTACCATGCCGGCCGCCACAGCGGCGGCTGAGCCGCTGGAGGAACCGCCCGGGGTATGGGCCGGATTCCACGGATTGCGTGTGGGCCCGGGAGTCGTAAAGGCATACTCGGCCGTCACTGTCTTGCCTATCGGCACCGCCCCAGCTGCACGCAATTGCGCCACGCAGGACGCATCGAAAACGCTGAGTGGCGTTTGCGCCAACGATGCGCCACAAGCAGTGGGCATGCCTTGCACATCGATGACATCCTTGACGCCGAACAGCAGGCCCTTCAGCGATTGGTGCCGTTCTCCCGGCGGCTCCGGGCTGCCGCCTTCGTCTCTACCGTCGCCCTCAGGCAAATAGGCCCAGGCCTTTATTTCGGCGTCACGATTCCTGATAGTGCGCAACACAGACTGCATTTCCAGCATGAAATACCTACTGAACAGTGATGTTCTTTTGCTGAATCAGCTTGGACCAACGCTCGGATTCACTGCGGATGAAAGCCCTGAAATCCTCTGGGCTGCCACCGGCTACTTCGGCTCCTTGCGCCTGAACTATAGAACGATAGCTTTCCTCGTTGAGTGCCTGATTTACGGCCTGGTTCAGCTTGGCGACGATGTCGGCAGGCACACCGGCCGGAGCAATGACTCCAAACCAGTTGGACGCCACCAGATCAATACCCTGCTCTTTAAAGGTAGGCACGTTCGGCAAAGCCTTCAGACGCTCATCCGATGCCACAGCCAAGGCCCTGATACGCGGCTGATCCGAGGTCGTATGCGGAATGAACAGACTGGCCAATTCCAGATAGAAATCCACATTGCCTGCGATCAAGTCGTTGGATGCGGGCGCGCCCCCACGATACGGAATGTGTACCGCGTTGAATCCCGCGCTGTCCTTGAAGAGCTCACTGACCAGATGGGAAGCCCCACCCGCGCCTGTCGATGCGTAGTTCAGCTGGTCAGGATTGGCCTTTCCATCGGCGATCAAAGCGGCGGCGCTGGCGTAAGGAGACTTTGAACCTACGCCCAGCACCATGGCGCCGCGCTCAATCAAAGCGATAGGCTGAATGTCCTTGTCAGAATCGAAGGGCAGCGCGTCGCCATATAGCGATTTGTTCACGGCCATGGGCGCGAAGTTACCCAGACCGATGGTGTAGCCGTCCGGCTTGGCGCGCGCTATCTGGCTGGTTCCGATATTACCGCTGGCGCCCGGCCGGTTCTCAACCACGACTGTCGCGCCCAGGCTTTCGCTCAGTTTCTGGGCCAATTGTCTTGAGCGCGTGTCGGAACTACCGCCTGCGGAATAAGGAACGATAAATGTGATGGGTTGCGACGGATAGTCGGCAGCGTGCGCCACACCGACGGATGTGCCTAGATAAGCAGCCGTGACGGCCAAAGCCGCAAAGTAGCGCTTTGAATTCTTGATCATTGTCTTCTCCCAATACCAGGCCCACAAGCCCGATCACCCACGACACCATGTGCAGGTTTCAATTCAGTATTGGAAGAGATCGTAGGACATGCCTATTATGTTGTCTAATATTGTTTTAATTGGATATTAATCTTTTTTACGACATAATATAGGATGCCCGCATGGTCTATCGCGGGCATCCCATACCAGACAGTCACCCAGCGGGACGCCATGATAGATAGTCGCTTATTGAATGTCTTTGCCGTTGTCGCCGAAGAACTGCACTTCGGCCGCGCGGCCCAACGTCTGTTCATGACGCAGCCGCCCCTTAGCCAAAGCATCAAAAGGCTTGAGGAAATTTTAAAGGTGCAGTTGCTGACGCGCACCACCCGCTCGGTGCGATTGACTCCAGCAGGCCTGGAGCTGCAGCGGCGCCTGATGCAACTGAACAAAGATACCGAGCTTGCCATACAGGCCGTACAGCAAGTCCATCGAGGAGAAAAAGGCAGACTCATCTTAGGTCTGACTCCCAGCGCCTCATACTCGAACGTGTCCCAAAGTTTGTACAACTTCCGTGTACAGTACCCCGATGTAGTGCTGGACCTGAAGGAGATGAACTCCAGCGAAATGCCCGAAGCACTGCATAAGCGCCATCTTGATCTTGCCCTGCTGCGTCGGCCCTTCGCTGACCCCGATCTGGCTCCCGAGCTTATCTACTCCGAACCTTTAGTTTTTGCCATCCGTCAGGATCATCCGCTACCCCGCTCGGGCGCAAAGTCGCTATCGTTGAAACAAGCCATGTCCTTCGATCTGATCGGGTATGCGCGGCAAAACTCACGCTATTTCAGTCAGATATTCCAGTTATTGATAATCCAGAGCCAGGCCACCCCGCATATAGTCCAGGAAAGCATGATTCCCACTATCCTGACCTCGGTGGAGGCGGGTATTGGCGCTGCGATAGTACCCGCATCGCTGTCCCGTCTACGAGCCGATACACTGGCCTATCTTAAACTGCGTAACGTCGGCACCATACGCGCGGAGCTGCTGGCAGCAAGGCAACCGGGCAATACCAATCCGGCCATCGACAACTTTCTGGCTCTGATGAAAACGGACAAACCCGCGAATGCAGTGTCCGGATAGCGCGCAAGGCTGCGGCGCCATGGCGTCCCCGGCAGGAATCGAACCTGCAATCTTCCCTTAGGAGGGGAAAGTTATATCCATTTAACTACAGGGACGCGGTTTGGGCCTGAGATTATAAAGCACAAAAAAGCCGGGGCTTGCGCCCCGGCTTTTTCCGATTTTGCAGTCAGCAAAACACGACTACTCGAGCTTGATGTTGCCCTTGGCCACGACTTCCTTGGCCCAATCGTATTGCGTCTTGATTTCTTTGGCGAACTCTTCAGGCGTATTGCCGGAAGGAGCCGCGCCTTGCTTTTCAAGCGTTTCCACGATCTTGGGGTCCTTCAGTGCCACGACAGCCGCATCACGCAATTTCTTGATGATCTCTGGAGGCGTGCCGGCGGGAGCCAGCAGACCGTACCAGGCGGGCTGATTCAGCTGCGGATAACCTTCTTCAGCCAAGGTCGGGACGTCAGGCAGGGTCTTGAGCCGCTCGGGCCATGCCACTGCCAATGCGCGCAGGCCGCCGGCCTTGATTTGCCCCATGGACGAAGGAAGGTTGTCGAACATGCTGTCGATCTGGCCGCCGACCGCGTCGGTTACAGCCGGACCCGAACCCTTGTAGGGAACGTGGATGGCATCGGTGCCGGTGGCCTGCTTGAAGGCTTCGCCGAACAGGTGAAGCACCGAGCATGTACCCGAACTGCCGTGCGTGTACTTGCCGGGATTGTCTTTAAGCTGCTTGACGAATTCCTTGAAGGTTTTGGCCGGGAACTTGGGATTGACTTCGATCACGTTGGGTACGTTGGCGAAGTTGGTGACCGGCATGAAGTCTTTCAGGGGGTCGTAGGGCAGATCTTTGGGGCGGCACGCCGAGTTGACTGCCATGGTGGACACGGTGGCAATGGAAAGCGTGTAGCCATCGGGTTTGGCGCGAGCAGCTTCGGCCGCGCCAATGGCGCCGCCTGCGCCGCCCTTGTTTTCAACTACCATGGTTTGACCCAGTTCCTGGCTCATGCGCTGCGTAACGATGCGAGCCACGATATCGGTGGAACCGCCAGGCGCGAACGGAACAATGACGCGTATGGCTTGCGATGGGTAATCGGCCGCATGGGCAGAAGCGCCAAACAGCGAGGCAATGCCGGCAGCAAGCGCAACAGCCACAAATCGATTTTGGAATTTCACCATGTAATAGTTTCTCCGGAGAAAACAAAAAATTTATAAAACAAGCCACCTGATTTTCAGCTAAGCTCACTTATTTCCAAGGCAGGATACCAGCAACAGGTATTTCCTGTCTCTTCTAGTTATTACCTATAAACCGTAGGCTTAGGCAAGCTTGCAAACCGCTGAACACCGGCACAGCCCTTCCGTTTCCACCCCCAACCTTATGTCTGTCATTCAACTCGTACTGCCTGATTTCTTGCTCATTGGGCTGGGATGGCTGCTGTTTCACAAGCTTAGGTTTTCCAGCGATTTTTTCCACGGCGCCGAACAACTGGTTTACTTCGTGCTGTTTCCGGCCCTGCTTTTTCATTCAATTACACAAACGCCCTTAAGCCTTTCAGGCACCTACACATTGCTGCAGGCCACGCTTGCCATCATGGGCGCGGGCGTGGCCATGGCATGGCTGGCGGTGCCGGTACTGAAACCATCGCCCATCGCCCATGCATCGGTCGCGCAATGCGGCTACCGCTTCAATACCTATATAGGCTTATCGCTGGCGGGTGGCCTGGCGGGCTCGACGGGGCAAACCATCATGGCGGTTATTGTGGGTTTTGCCGTACCCATCTCCAATATCGCCGCAGTACATGCGCTGGCACGGCAGAACGGCGGCAAGGTGTTTGGGGAGATTATTCGCAACCCCTTCATCATCGCCACCCTTTTGGCCTTGCTGTGCAATATTTCGGGCGTTCCCATTCCCAAGGCCATCGATGCCACACTGGGACGCCTTGGCGCCTGCGCAATCGCCATAGGACTGATGTGCGTCGGCGCGACGCTGTCCCTTAAAGGCGGCCAGGGCAACGTCAAACTCATGAGCTGGATGATCGCCCTACGTTTAATGGTCGCCCCCGTTTTTGCCGTTTTGGTAGGCTGGGCGCTTGGACTTTCTCTGGTTGAACGCCAAATACTGTTTCTATTTAGCGCCTTGCCCACAGCCTC
>DATCYE010000294.1:0-2743 GCA_036570485.1 Pusillimonas sp.
CCTAACGCCGAGAGCATGCGACGGCGCCTTCCAGCCCGCGCGACGCGCGCCGCCCCGGCGAATTTGGAGCAGGCCTTTTCGGCCCAGGGGAGGGCCACGGTGGATTCGGTAAATGGGTTCATGTGCAGCCTCCGATAGTAAAGAGAAAGGAAGCGCCGGCATCTTGCCTGATGAGAGCCTGTCCGGCCTGCTTCCTAGCTGCAATGATCCATGTATCGCCTGCCGGCGAATAGCTGCGGCACAGGCATTGGTCCATGCGTAAACCTACCCTGGCATGGTCCAGCCCTGGCAGATAACTGCGCAAGGCTCCCGGCTTTTTATACCCGGCCTTGCTCCAGCAAGGTCCGGACATACTGCGCCACGCCAGTTTGAACATCGCGTAACGGCTTGTCGTATCCGGCTGCCCGCAATTGGGTCAAGTCCGCCTGGGTATGACTTTGGTAGCGCCCCTTAAGGTCGTCGGGGAAGGTAATGTACTGAATCGCCTTCTGACCGACCAGTTCCTGTAAAGTCAGTTCGGGCTGATTGCGGCTGGCGCGCAAGGTATTCACCACGGTGCGCGCAACATCGTTGAACGGCTGTGCGCGCCCGGTTCCGCAATTGAATATGCCCGATTTTTCTGGATGATCGAGAAAGAACAGATTGACATCCACAACATCGTCGACATAGACGAAGTCGCGTAATTGTCCGCCATCGACATAACCGTCCCAACCGCCAAATAGCCTTACATGGCCTTCGACCTGGAACTGGTTCATGTTATGGAAGGCAACCGACGCCATACGCCCCTTGTGCTGCTCATTGGGCCCATACACATTGAAGTAGCGCAAGCCTACAACCGGGGCGGCAAGCTGGCCCAGATGGCGGCGCAACACTTGGTCGAACAGGTATTTTGAATAGCCATAGACGTTCAAGGGCGATTCATACAAAGGGTCTTCGACATACACCGGCCCCGCCCCATAGACGGCAGCCGACGAGGCATAGATCAGGGGAGTCTTGTTTGCCTGGCAATACTGGAACAATTCCAGCGTTACGCGGTAATTGTTGTCCATCATGTAGTGGCCATTGCGTTCGGTGGTGTCCGAACATGCCCCTTGATGAAAAACAGCCTCGACGTTTTGAATTTGCCCCTTGGCGATGCGTTGCCGAAACTCGTCTTTGTGCAAATAGTCGGCGATCTTGCCGTCCACCAGATTCAGGAACTTGTCGCCCTCGGTCAGATCGTCGACTGCCAGAATGTCGGTATAGCCGCGCTGGTTCAGCCCGCGCACGATATTGCTGCCGATGAAGCCGGCCGCTCCGGTTACAACAATCATGATAGTTCTCCTGCTGTTACGACCGACGTGCCAAGTTTTCCTACAACGACCCCGCCAGCGCGATTGGCCCACATTACCGCCTCGAACCAATCCAGCCCGGCGGCCCGCGTGACCGCCAACGCAGCCAGGACGGTATCGCCGGCGCCCGACACATCGAACACTTCGTGGGCGTAGGCATCGGTATGCTGACGGCCTTGTTCGCTGAACAGCGTCATGCCCTGCTCGGAGCGCGTAACCAGTAAAGCCTCCAGATCGAGATCGGTCCGCAGCTTCTGCGCGCGCTGCTCTAGCTCGTTCTCGTCTTTCCAGCGTCCGACCGCATCCTGCATTTCGGAACGGTTAGGCGTAATGACTGTGGCGCCGCGATAGCGTTGGTATAAATGCCCCTTGGGGTCGACCAGCACAGGCACTCCCGCTTCGCGGGCCGCAGCGATCAGCACTTCGACCCGTTCAAGGGCGCCTTTTGCATAATCGGACAGCACCAGCATATCGTGTTGCGCAATCAATTGCCTGGCCAGCGCTGTCATACGATCCAGACATTGCGCTCCCGGTCCTTCTTCGAAATCGACGCGCAGCAATTGCTGTTGGCGTCCCAGCACACGCATCTTCAAGGTAGTAGGCGATTGCTCGTCGGTGACCAAGCAGGAATTGATGCCCGCTTCGCGCGCCAGGGTGCCCACCTTCGCGCCCGGCTCGTCGCCGCCGACTATGCCCAGCAGGCTTGCCTGCGCGCCCAGGGCGACGATATTGCGTGCGACGTTGGCCGCACCGCCCAGGCGATCTTCGCGGCGCGCTACGCGCACCACGGGCACCGGAGCCTCGGGCGAAATACGGTCTACTTCACCAAACCAATAACGGTCCAGCATGATGTCGCCTGCCACCAGGACTTTTACGCGGCTTACCGCCTCGGCCGGAAACGGCATCATTTCATCTCCTCCAGACGACGAGGTTCATAGGTTTCCCAGGAATTACAACCGGGGCACTGCCAATAGAAATGGCGCGCCTCGAAGCCGCAGACGCGGCATGAATAACGATCCAGGCGCTGCGTGTGCTTGTGTATCAGCGAGCGCAGCAGACTCAGGTCGGCGCCCGAAGCGATATCGGTCGCCACCGTGGAAGCCTGCACCAATTGGCCCTTCTCATTGGGCTCTGTGCCGCCGATGGGGTTCTGGTCCTCGTAGGCCGCCAGCTCGGCTTCAAGCAGTCTGTCCAGCCCCAGCAGCGACGGATGCGCGCGCAGCGCAGCACGAGCGAAGGCCCAGGCGGGCTTGTACCCCTGCTGCGCCCGCAGCTCGCGAAAAACCACATTGAACATATCCAGCGACGGATAGTTAAGGTAATGCGCCCGCAACACCTCTAGCCCTTCAGCTTGCTGGCCTACCCGCCGGTAGCATTCCAGCAAGTCGCCCGCAATCAGGCTGGCATATTCG
>DATCYE010000295.1:0-5357 GCA_036570485.1 Pusillimonas sp.
GGATCGGGTTGGCGATCTGGGAGTTATAAAGCAGAAAGGGCAAACCATGCGGGCGGCCCTAATCCCCGTCGCCCATAAAACAGGCATGAAAAAGGACGGATCAGCCCTGAAGCCGATCCGCCCTTTTCGGGATACAGCCGGCTTAGTCTACCTTGCCAATGGCCCGTACCGCCTTGACCAAAGTGGCGTCATCGGCGTCCCAATATTTCTGGAATTCAGGGGCATCCATGTATTCAATCGGACTGCCCGCTCCCAGAACCTTGGCCTGTATGTCTGGGTCGTTGGCAATACGCTTGGTGCTGGCGCGCAGTGTTTCTATTACTTCAGCCGGTACCTGCGCAGGCACGAATATACCCGACCACTGCACGAACTTGGCATCATAGCCCAGCGATTGCAGGCTAGGTACATCGGGCAATGTTGCCAGAGGCTTGTCACCCCAATGCGCCAAGGCGCGTAGCTTTCCGGCCTTGATATGTTGCAGGATACTGGACGGACCGCTGGATATTGCTTGTACCTGGCCACCCAGCAAAGCCGCCACGGCTGGACCAGCGCCAGTATACGGAACGTGGGTCAGCTTGATATCGGCTGCATTTTCCAGCATGGCCATGGGAACATGCATAGAACCATAAATGCCCGAGCTACCGTAATTGATCTTGCCTGGTTCTTTTTTGGCCGCTTCCACGAACTCTTTGGCTGTTTTCCAGGGAGAATCGGCGCGCACCACCAGAACGGTGGGGTCGGCCGTAATGCGTGCAATAGGCTTGAACTGGCTGGTTTCATAAGCTGCCTTGCGGCCTAAGATCTTGTCGGCCTCGGGCAAGATGGATATGGACGACAACATAAGCATGATGGTGTAGCCATCGGGCTTGGCCCTGGCCGCATCGCCAGCGCCTATGGCACCGCCCGCCCCTGCCTTGTTTTCAACCACGACGGACTGGCCCAAGTCGCGCGACAAAGCGTCGGCGATGGGCCTGGCCACGGTGTCGGTAACGCCGCCCGGCGGGAAAGGCACAATCATCTTGATTGCATGATCGGGGTATTTGGCCAGAACGCTGCCTGACAGCAGTAATGCGGCAACGGCACCCAGTGTTTTCAATGTGGCTTTATGCATTTGTTTGTCTCCTCGGTATTGATGGGGTCGGTTATTTAAACGAATTTATTTTCAAGCACGCCCAGTCCGTCTATTTCTATCCGCACCACATCATTGGCTTTCAGGTAACGCGGTGGATTCAAGCCCATGCCGACACCGGCGGGCGTGCCGGTCGCGATGATGTCGCCCGGCATCAGGGTAATGCCGCGCGAGCAGGTTTCGATCAGGGCGGGAATGTCGAAGATGAAATCTCGTGTATGACCGTCTTGACGGGCTTCGCCGTTAACCCAGCAGCGTACACGTGTGCTGGTTCCGTCAAGCTCGTCAGCGGTAACCACCCAGGGTCCCATTGGGCAGAAGGTGTCGAAGGATTTGCCCAGGTCCCATTGCTGGTGACGCATCTGCACGTCTCGTGCCGTTACGTCGTTCACGATGGTATAGCCGAACACATGCTTCAAGGCGTCGTCTTGGCTTATGTTCTTTCCACCGGTACCGATGATGACAGCCAATTCTGCTTCGTAATCGATCTGGCTGGACACGGCACCGGGCAAGACCACGTTGTCGTTAGGACCCACCACGCACTCCGGAACCTTGGTGAACACAATAGGCCAGGCCGCCGGATCGGCATTGTTGGCTTTGAACACCGAGCCGGAAAGCTCTTTGGCATGCGCGTGGTAATTACGGCCGACACAGAAAATATTGCGTCGAGGCTGCGGTATGGGTGCCTTGAGCAGCACCGCATCGATGGGCATGACGGGCCCGGCCAGACTGGAAATATCTTGCCCTTGGGCGGCCAGATCGATCAGGGCAAGCACCCCTTTGCTAGCCTGTTCAGTCGAAATATTCAACTTGGCAATGCCAAGCCCATCGGATGACACGATGCCCACGCAATGCTCGGGGCTGTCTCCTTGTGTAAATGTGGCAAATCGCATTCTGCTTCCTGTATTACCAATTGGTACTTGTTTATTAAGAAGTAAAACCATGTTGGTCTTGCTTTCCGCCGATTCTAGAACCAAAACGGGACTCGCACAATAGAGGAAGCACTAGAAAAGATCTAAAAAATATTGACCAATTGGTACCGTTGGCATAGAATCACAGCGCAATTCAGAAGGAATACTGTCATGGACGATTTGCTTGCTGGGCTAAACACGCGAGCGCAAGGGGCGAAGGTGCTGGCGCGCTATCTATTGGAAGAAATGGCGGCAGGCCGCCTGCGCGAAGGGGTAAAGCTTCCTCCGGAACGCGAGCTCAGCTCGCGCTTTGGCACCTCGCGCGGGGCCGTGCGCCGCGTGTTGGGCGAACTGCGCGAAAAAGGTTTGATCACCCAGTCGGTGGGTAGCGGCACATTTGCGTCCGCCACAGCGCATAGCCTTCAGCTTGCCGGGCAAGACCAAGGGGCTGCGCTTAACACCAGCCCGGCTGAACTCATGGAAGCGCGCTTGCTTATCGAACCGCTCATGCCGTCACTTATTGTGCGCAACGCCAGCGCGGCCGACTTCGCCCTGATGCAGGAATGTATTGAAAAATCCGAAGCGGCCCAAACCATCGAAGACTTTGAGCACTGGGACGAAGCGCTACACCGGGCATTCGCCCAGGCCACGCATAACTCGTTTTTTCTGCATATCCTCGACTTGACCAACCGCGTACGGGAACAAGGCGAATGGGGCCGGCTCAAGCGCAACTCACTAACCGCCGAACGCCGCCGCCAGTACGAAACACAGCATCGCGGCATCGTCGATGCGCTTAAGGATCGTGACGCGGCCCAGGCTCGCGCCTTGTTGCTGGAGCACCTGGAACAGATCCAGCAGAATCTTTTCCAGGCCTGATTTTCCCGCCGCGCTGCTTTCCGGCCTAAGCCGACGTATGGCTTTTGGCGTGATTGATGGTATCCAAGGCCAGGGTGGAATGGGCGTAAGCGCCGCCCGCCCGCATCTCGGCAGCCACCCAGATGGCTTCCATGATTTCCTGCTCGTTGGCGCCTTGTTTTACGGCAAGCTCGGTATGGCCCTTGATGCAATACGGGCACTGGGTAACATGCGCCACAGCCACAGCAATAAGCTGCTTGGTTTTCTTCGGCAAGGCGCCTTCGGCGAATACGGCAGAGCTAAAGGCCTTGAATGCAGCCTGTATCTCGGGTGCCAGTTCAGTCCTTTGCTTGGCAAGCTCTTTGGACATAACGGGGTATATCGACTGATCCATGCTGTTTCTCCTGAAGTAAAAAACAATGAAGCCGGAAATCTCTGGCTTCATGATAATCCTTCAGTGTTCACCGTAGCGTCAAGGCCATGTTGCCCACATTGCTTAGTGTCTATCGCGCAGATGCATCGTCCAAAAGAGCATGGCCGGCATCGGCCGAGTCGGCGGGTAGCCGGAACCCAGAAACGGCGTCGAACAAACGGTTCGCCTGTTCCTTCAGGCTGCCCGCCGCCGCAGCCGATTCCTCGACCAGGGCTGCGTTCTGCTGCGTCATCTGCTCAAGGTCGGACACCGCAAGCTCCACCTGACCTATGCCCAGGCTCTGCTCGCCGGTGGCAACACGGATCTCATTCATCATGCTCGAGACCTTGCCCACGCTGGCCACGATCTGGCTCATCGCCGCGCCAGCTTCTTTGACCAGCCGGGAGCCATCATCGATACGGCCGACGCTGCTGTCGATCAGATCCTTGATCTCCTTGGCCGACTGTGCCGACCTTTGCGCCAAAGAGCGCACTTCAGACGCTACGACGGCAAAGCCCCGCCCCTGCTCGCCCGCTCGGGCGGCTTCCACCGCCGCGTTCAGAGCCAGGATATTGGTCTGGAAAGCAATACTGTCGATCACGCCGATAATGTCGGCAATGCGTTGCGAACTGGAACTGATATCTTCCATAGCCGCCACGACATCGACCATAACGGTCCCGCCCTGCTGAGCGGCGCTGCTCGCATCCGAGGCAAGCTGATTGGCTGCTGTGGCCGACTCGGCAGTCTGCTTCACCGCGCTGCTCAGTTGCTCCATGGAGCTGGCCGTTTCATGCAAGCTGGATGAGGTCTCTTCGGTTCTGGAGGCCAGATCCTGATTGCCCGCCGCAATTTCCAACGAGGCCGTGTTGACCGATGCGGTAGTCAAGCGAATTCCGTGCAAGGTGCCGGCGATCTTATCGACGAACTGATTGAAATACACCCCCACCTGCGACAGCTCATCGTTGCCGCGCTCATCCAGCCGGCGGGTCAAGTCGCCCTCTCCTGACGCGATGTCTTGCAGGGCTGCGCCCAGTTGGCCCAGCCTGCGCAACAATACGCGGGTCAGTAGCGCCAACACGATTACCGTCAAAAGAATGGCGACTATGCCTGCCGCTACCGCATTGCGGGCCATGGCATTGATGTCGCTGAAAGCGTCTGCCTGGCTTGCGGCGACCACCAGCATCCAGGGCGTATTGGCCACCTTGAACGCTTCGACCCAATAGTCTGCGCCGTCAACCTGCACAGTGCGTGGCACAGCCTGCTCGGCCAACGTCATAAGCGCGGCGCGATCCAGCTCCTTGATGGCATCAGTGCTGGGCTTAAGCGTAAGGCCGGCATTTGGATGCGCGATGATATCGCCACGGCCGTCAATCAGGTAGGCGAAACTATTGATCGAAGGCTTGATCACCCGGACGGCGGCTATGACGTTATCCAAGGCGATATCGGAGGCCACCACTGCTTGCACCTCGCCCTGATCGATAACCGGACTGGCCACGCTGACCACGAGTTTACCCGTACCGGTATCCAGATAAGGGGTGGTGAATATAGCTTCACGCGCCTTGGCAGCCTCTTGATACCAAGGCCGGCTCGTGGGGTCCCACCCGTCCGGCAATTGCTGAGGCGGCGAGAAAGCATGTCTTTTATCGGCCCAGGCCATATAAGAAACCTGAAAACCGCCTCCATGCTGTGCCTGCCCCAAAGCCTGTACCGGATCGGCATAGCGACTTGCGACACCCAGCGCATTGACGACTTCTATTTTATTGGCGGCCCATTCGGACAAACCGTGTACGCCGCTTTCGCTCAACGCGCGCACCTGTTGCATCACCAGGGATTCCGTACTTTGGCGAGCCGACCACACATTCATGGAAGTCAGCAGCACCATGGCTGTGGCGACGGTGGATGCCGAGGCAATAATCAGTTTTGCGCGGATGGAAAGCGATTTCTTAAGGAGCATGTATAGGCTGCAAACAGGCGGCGCTAAGATGTCTGGGTTCATATGACGCAAACAAACGCGCAAAATTTAATAAATATCTGCCTTGATTAACGTCAA
>DATCYE010000296.1:0-7811 GCA_036570485.1 Pusillimonas sp.
ACGCCGGCGGAATTCGCCGACGCGGCCTTGTTTTTTGCATCGCCCTGGTCCAGGTCGGTGACGGGCCAGAATCTGGTGGTCGACGGCGGCCTGGTGAAGAATTAGGGCGACGCTGCAATGAGCACTGAACAAGCACCCAAGCCCATGCCAGCACAGCGCATGCTGCATCTTAATCTGTTCATATTCGCCTGCGGCCATCACCGCGCGGCATGGCGGCACCCCAATTCCCCTGTCGAGCGGCTGGGCGACATTCGTTATTTTGAAGAGCTGGCCCGGACGGCGGAGCGTGGCAAGCTGGATGCCATTTTTTTTGCCGATGGGCAGTCGGCCGACAATGTCGCCGATGGTCCTCGATGGTTTCTGGAACCCCTGACCGCGCTGGCGGCCATGAGCCGTTCAACCGAGCACATAGGGCTTATCAGCACGGTTTCCAGCACTTTTTATACGCCATTCCATGCGGCGCGGCTGGTTGCGTCGCTGGATCATATCTCAAAGGGAAGAATCGGCTGGAATGTCGTGACCTCCATGTTTGACGCCGAGGCGCGCAATCATGGGTACGACGCCATGCCGGATCACGACTGGCGTTACGCCAGGGCCGAGGAGTTCATACAGGTGGTCCTGGATCTGTGGGATTCCTGGGACGAGGGCGCGCTGCTGCATGACAGGCAAGGGGCCTACGCCGATCCGGCGGCGATCCATCCCATCCATCACAAGGGCGAACACTTTCGTGTGGATGGACCGCTTACCGTACCGCATCCTCCGCAAGGACATCCGGTTCTATTTCAGGCTGGCGCGTCGGATCAGGGCCGGGATCTTGCCGCACGCCGGGCCGAAGCAATCTACGCCGTGGCCTACGATCTGCCGGCGTCGCAGGAATATTATCGAGACATCAAGCGGCGTGTGCGCGAGGCGGGCCGCAAAGACCCGGTACCCATCATGCCGGGCCTGGTGACTTATGTAGGTTCGACCGACGAGGAAGCCAGGGCCAAGCAGCGCGAGCTGGACGAGCTGTTGCCCAGCGCCGACGCACTCAGGCAATTGGGCATGTATGTCGGACGGGATTGCACAGCCTGGGAACTGGATGCGCCGGTTCCGGGCCTGCCGCCGCTGGAGCAGTTCACGGGTCCTAAAGGGCGCTACGCGACGATCTTGCGCATCATCGAAACAGAGCAGCCGACAGTGCGCCAGTTGTTGGGCCGGCTGGCGGCCGGCGGCGGGCATTGCACGATGGTGGGCACGCCCGAGCGGATCGCCGATCAGATGGAGCGGTGGTTCAGAAACGAAGGCGCCGACGGATTCAACCTGATGCCGCCGTCATTGCCGGGCGGCATCGACGATTTTGTAGATCACGTTATTCCGGTTCTGCAGCGGCGCGGTTTGTTCCGCAAGGATTACGAGACAAGCACGCTGCGCGGGCACCTTGGCCTGGGTCGACCGCAGCCCAAATAAAAATCGCCCCAGGCACAAGGCCTGAGGCGATTCTGTTATGGCAGGTTGCGGGTGACAGCCACCTGCTTGCCGCCCATGCCGGGCAGCTTGGCAAACGGCCGGTCTTGCGCCAAAGGGCGCTCGTTCTTGGCGTAATAGCTGGCCGGAATTTTGGCGGCGCGTTTTTTCGCGCTGGCGATCAGGGCGGCGGACTCTTCCTGAGGATTCAAGACGCGGTCGCCCTGCGCATCGCGCACGCGGGTCACCAGTCCCATGCGGTTCATCAACTCGATAAACGGCTTTGGATCCAGTTCTTCCACATTGGCCATATGGCCGACATCCCATGCACCATCGGCAATCAGCATGGCCGCTGCAACGACCGGCACGCCAGCGGTATAGGAAATGGCCTGGCTGCCGACTTCTTCGTAGCTTTCCTTGTGGTCGCAGATGTTGTAGATAAGGACTTCTTGTGGCCTACCGTTTTTTGTGCCTTTGACCAGGTCGCCAATGCAGGTTTTTCCGGTATAGTCGGGCGCCAGCGACGAGGGGTCGGGCAGTACAGCCTTGACAACTTTAAGGGGTACCACTTCCAGGCCCTCTGCGGTGCGCACGGGCTTCTCGGAGAGCAGGCCCAGACTCTTCAACACCGTGAAGACATTGATGTAGTGTTCGCCAAAGCCCATCCAGAAGCGGATGTTGGGCACGTTTAGGTGCTTGGACATGGAATGCAGTTCGTCGTGCCCGGTCAGGTAGGCGGTGTTTTTTCCCACCACAGGCATGTCCCATTCCTGGCTGCGTTCGAACATGGCGTTGGCTTTCCACTGGCCTTGTTCCCAGGACCAGACCGTCGAGGTGAATTCGCGGAAGTTGATTTCGGGGTCGAAGTTGGTGGCAAAGTAGCGGCCATGGCTGCCTGCATTGATATCGATGATGTCTATCGATTCGACCTTGTCGAAATAGGTGTCGACCGCGTAACGCCCATAGGCGTTGACCACGCCGGGATCAAAACCCACGCCTAGTATGGCGGTCACGCCGGCTTGTTGGCAGGCATCGCGGCGCTTCCATTCGTAGTTGCCGTACCAGGGCGGCGCCTCGCATACTTTATTGGGGTCTTCGTGGATGGCGGTGTCCAGATAGGCCGCGCCGGTTTCTATGCAGGCCGTCATGACCGCCATGTTAAGGAAAGGCGATCCGGCGTTGATGACGATCTGGCTTCCGGTGGATTCGATCAGGGCCTTGGTGGCTGCCACATCCAGGGCATCCAGCGCATGGGCTTGCAGGCGGCCAGGGCCGCACTGGCTGTTCTTTTCTTTGATGGACGTAATAATGGCCTGGCATTTGCTCAGGGTGCGCGAGGCGATATGGATGTCGCCCAGCAATATATTGTTCTGTGCGCATTTGTGTGCCGCCACATGAGCCACGCCACCGGCGCCAATAATAAGAACGTTGCGTTTCATTGGATAACCCCCCAATTTCTGAAATAAGAGCAGTGTTGTCAGGACAGGCTGTTGACGTAGTCGTCGAAAGAAAATTCGCGCACTACGCGTACGGAGCCATCGGCCTCTTTAATGGCAATCGACGGCATATGGACGCCGTTGAACCAGTTTTTCTTGACCATGGTGTAGGCGGCGGCATCGCGAATTGAAATGCGGTCGCCCACTTGCAATGGCGCGCTAAAGCGGGCTTCACCGAATATGTCGCCCGCCAGGCAGGTTTTGCCGCAGACCATGTAATGATGGTCGCCGTCGGGTTCGCCCATGGGGGCTGTCTCGCGATAGATAAGCAAGTCCAGCATATGGGCTTCGGTGGAGCTGTCGACCACGGCCAAGTGTTTGCCGTTGAAGCCCACGTCCAGCACGCTGACTTCCAGCGTGGTGCTTTGGCGCACAGCGGCTTCGCCTGGTTCCAGGTAGACCTGCACCTTGTGGTCGTCGGCAAAGCGGCGCAGTCGCGCGCAGAATGCGTCTACGGGATAGCCTGGCGCCGTAAAGCTGATGCCTCCGCCCAAGCTGACCCACTTCAGTCGTTGCAGGATGGCGCCATAGCGCTGTTCGGCCTGCGTAAGCAGCTCGTCAAAACGTGCAAAATCGTTGTTTTCGCAGTTGTTGTGAATCATGACGCCATCGAGCTGATCGACGATGTCAAGAATGCGGTCGGGGTCGCCTTCGCCCAGCCGGCTGAATTCGCGTGCAGGGTCGGCCAGGTCGAAGCCGGCGCAACTGACGCCCGGATTCAGTCGCAGGCCTATCGGTTTGCCCTGCGCGAACGAGGCAAAGCGCTTGAGCTGGCCGATGGAGTTGAAAATGATTTTGTCGCAGTGCGCCACGACTTCTTCAATTTCGTGATCGGCGAAGGCAACGCTGTAGGCATGCGTCTCGCCGCCGAATTTGTGCTGGCCCAGCTTGACTTCGTACAGGGATGAGGACGTTGTGCCGTCCATGTGCTCGCGCATCAGGTCGAACACCGACCAGGTCGCAAAGCACTTGAGAGCCAGCAATACTTTGGCGCCGGAGTGCTCGCGTATGTAGTCTATGGTTTCGAGATTGCTCCGCAGGGCGGACTTGTCGATGAGGTAGTAAGGGGTTGGTATGTTCTGCATTGTTGATTAGCTTGCCGGCAGGCTGCTGGAGCCCGGAGGTTTAACATTGAGGTCTGGCTGCGGGTGGCCGGCTTTCTTGCCGAGCCGCTCGATGAGCAGCGGTGGGCGGTTGGGAAATGTAGCCATAATCTGCAAGGTGCCTCCAACGCTTTCTATGTAGTGCTGCAAAGTGGAAACCAGCATGTCGCTTTGTTTCTCGATCCGCGAGACCGTACCCTGGCCGACGCCCAGTGCATGCGCCAGGTCTTCCTGCGTATGCTGCGTGGCCTTGCGCAGGTCTTTCAGCGTGGCCACTTTGCCGGCAACGATTTGGGAGAGAGTTCCATTGACGTCGTTTTGCTTGGGTTGAGTGCCTGCGGCTGCCGTTTTTGCCTTGTTGGGCTTCTTGGGCATGTTCAGTCCTTTGCCTGGTGTGACCGGGGCAGGTGGGTGCCTGCATCGAAGCGGCACGAAAATTTATGCATCAAATGTTATATGGTTTTAAATGAATATGCAAGCGAATACATATTTGCGCTTTGCGCGCACGGGTGCCGCCATACAGATCGCTGGAGGCGAAGTCTCGGAAGGACTTATGTCCGGGCGGCTGCCGGCTTAAGGTTTTGCGGGTGGCGCTTGAGTGGATAACGACCTTCCCCCGCTATGGAGGAAGGCCGTGGCAATTGCGCTAGCTGCCGATGACGCCGCCGTCGTCCTTGGTGATGATGACGGTGGCCGAGCGCGGTATTGAATTGCCGCCATCGGGCCAGTGGCTGTCGCCGGCCTCGCCCGGATGCTGGATGTTGATGAACATCGTTTTGCTGTCGGGGGTGAAGGTAATGCCCGTTACTTCGCATTCCTTGGGGCCCACGAAGAAGCGGCGTATCTCTTTGCTGACGGGGTCGGCGCACAGCATCTGATTGTTGCCCTGGCCTTCATAGTCGCCGCTGTTGCTGTACTTGCCGTCGGTCTGGATCCACAGTCGGCCGGCACTGTCGAAGGCGAGGCCGTCGGGGCTGTTGAAGGTATTGTCGGCCGTGATGTTGGCGGAGCCCGATTTCAGATCGCCGCGGTCGGTGTATTTGACCGGGTTGCCGGCCAATACGAAGATGTCCCACTCGAAGGTTGTGGCGGCGGCATCGCCGCCGGCTTCGCGCCAGCGCACGATCTGGCCATAGATGTTTGCAGGCCGGGGGTTGGCCGCATCGGGGGTCTTGCGCTTGTCGTTGTTGGTCAGGGTTACGTAGACCTCGCCGCTGCCCGGATGGACGCTGACCCATTCGGGGCGGTCCATCTTGGTGGCGCCCACTGCGTCGGCGGCCAGGCGGGTGTGGACCAGCACATCGGCCTGGGTGGCGAAACCGGCATCGGCGGCCAGCGTGGCGTTGGCGGTCTTGTCCAGGAGTATCCATTCCCCGTTGCCTGTGAAATCGTCGGCGGCCGCGCCATCGTTGAATTTGGCGACATATAGCTTGCCGGCGTCGAGCAGGCCGGTGTTGTTGCCGCCTTCTTGGTAGACACCGTTCGACACGAATTTGTAGATGTAGTCGTTGCGCTGGTCGTCGCCCATGTAGATGGCGATGCGTTGGTCGGCGGTCAGCCGATAGGCGGCATTCTCGTGCTTGATGCGTCCAAGCGCCGTGCGCTTTTTAGGCGTGGAGGCTGGATGGAAGGGATCGATCTCGACGATCCAGCCATAGCGGTTGGCTTCGTTGGGCTCTTTGGCGTAATCGAAGCGGGCTTCGAACTCTTCCCAGCGGTATGCTGTGCCCTTGGGGGCAAGGCCGTAGCGCTTTTGCGCCGCGTTGCGCGTGTCTTTGTCCGACGTGGTGCCAAAATAATTATTGAAGTTTTCTTCGCAGGCAAGGTAAGTATTCCACGGTGTCCAGCCGTTGCCGCAGTTGTTGAAGGTGCCCAGCACCTTCGTGCCGCTGGGGTCGGCCTGGGTCTTGAGCAGGTTGCTGCCTGCCGCCGGGCCGGTCAGATCCATTGGGGTTGAGGCGGTGATGCGGCGGTTGTAACGCGAGTCCGGCACGATTGCCCATTTCCCGGCCTTGTTGCGCTCGATGTGGATGACCGAGACGCCGTGGGCATTCATCGCCTTGCGGGCTTTATCCGCCGTCCAGGGCTCGGTGCCGTTCGGGCCGAACAGCCACGTATAAGCACCTTTTTTAGCGGTGGTGTATTCATGGTTCATTACCAGCAGGCCTTCGGTGCTGCGGCCCTCGATGGGAAAGAAGTGGATGCCGTCATGGTTATCGCCCACCTGGCGCGCTTGTGCGTCGGCGCCGTCGCTGGCGTCGGTTTTCCAGGCGGCGTCGCCGGCGAACAGCGGCGTGCCCCACGGAGCAAAGACGGTGGCGGTATAGCCCGCCGCGATCTTCAGCGTGTCGTCGACGGAAATAGGGATGGCATCAAAGCCCAGCAGTTTCGAGGCGTTTTGCGGGTTGGCCGCGCTATTGCTTTTGGCATAGGCACTTAAGGGGCCGCCCAGGAACATCGCGGCGGACAAGCCCAGACCCGACTTGAGAAAACCGCGCCGGCTGTACGCACGCTCGACGACGGCTTGGAAGTGTTCGTTCGCCGACGTGTTGGTCGGAATATCTTCAGAATCTATGGGGCAGGGCTTTTGCATGGATTTGTTCCGGTATATGGCAAAAGCTCAAGTGTTCTCGTTTCATGTTGCGGGAATATGAAACGCGACGGTGGCCGGCCACGAAAGACGGCCTTCGGCAATGTCGCGCACCTAGAGCAATTTTCCGCTTTGGTGGTGTTCGTTCAGCAGGTCGATAATGCGTTGGGTGGCGGGTGTAAGTGTTCCGTGCGGATAGGTAATGCCCAACTTGCGGACCATGGTGGTTTCCTTGAGTCTGACTTCTTTAAGCAGCCCCCGGGTCTTGGGGTGATCGAGCGTCAGCTTGGACAGAAAGCAAAGAAGTTCGGTGCTGGCGATCAGGTCGTGGATGGACGGCAGGGTGTTGGCCTCGATATGCGTGATCGGCTTAGGCAGCTTGCTTGCGGCGAACACCTTGTCCAGCCATTTGCGGCTTTCCACCGGCGGTCGGGGCAGTATCCAGTGGTAGCGCAGCAGGTCGCGCAGGCTAACGCAAGGCAGCTCGAAGATGGGGTGACTCTGGCTGGCGGCCACCACGACTATGTCGTCGATGAAACCCTGATTGACGAATTCATCGTCGCTGGAGATCACGCCAACGATGATATCCAATCGTTCCTGGCGGATCGCTTCCTTGAGCTCGTAGTTGGTACCTATGGTGATGTCCAGCGATACATTGGGCGCATGGCGCAGGGCCAAGGCGCAAACAATGGGCAGCAGATAGTCGGCCGTGATGGGGCCGCATCCGATGCGCACGGTTCCTGCCGACCCGGCAATATAGTCTTTCATGCCGTTCAGATAGCGATCGTTGGTCTCGCGTATTTTTTTGGCACGTAAATAGAACTCTTTGCCTACGGCCGTCAAGGCAAGTCCACGGCCCTTGCGTTCGAACAGAGCCGCGCCAAGCTCACCTTCAAGACGCTGAATGCATTTTGTGAGCGCCGGCTGGCTGCGGTGCAGCAGCTCCGAGGCCCGCCCCAAATGCTTGAGTTCGGCAATCGTCTCGAAATAGCGCAAGTCGCGCAGCTCGATATTTAATTCATTCCTCATGGTTATCATTTGATCAAAATAAGCGAATAGACGTTTATATCATGATCGCTTCTAATCGGTGCGTCCGGCAGCAATGCCCTTGAATAATGCTGAATCGCATCATGTCCTACACCGTTCTCATTACCGCTCGCACGTTAGGTGCGGAAG
>DATCYE010000297.1:0-4853 GCA_036570485.1 Pusillimonas sp.
GACGCATTTGCATGGCGACCATGCCTGCGGTCTAAGCGGTGCCGACGGCAAGGCCGCGTTTCCCAACGCTGTGGTCTATGTGGCCGAAGCAGAAGCGGCGTTCTGGCTGAGCCCGGACATTGCAGCACAAGCACCGGCCAATGCCCAGCCCTTCTTCAAGTTGGCTCAGGCCTCGGTCGCGCCGTATGTCGCTTCTGGGAAACTGAAGAAATTCAAAGCCGGAGACACTGTGCTGCCGGGCGTGACATCGGTGCCTATGCATGGACACACGCCAGGGCACGGTGGATACCTGTTTTCTTCGGGGCAACAAAAACTGCTGGTTTGGGGCGATGTCATTCATAGCCATGCCGTCCAGTTCGCGCAGCCCGAAGTTTCCATCGAATTCGATGTCGATCAGCCTCAGGCTATTGCCAGCCGAAAGAAAATACTTAAGGACGCCAGCAGCGAAAAACTATGGATTGCCGGTGCGCATTTGCCATTTCCAGGTTTGGGCCATGTCCGCCACGACAGCGCAGGCTATGCCTGGGTACCTGTCGAGTACGCTCCGGTGCGAGGGGCGACCAAGTAAAGAAGCGATCAGGCGGCGGTTTCGGGCAACGGGATGAATTCTGTATTGTCTTGCATGGGTAGCGCTATGCGGCCCGCCCGCCAGTCGGCTTTGGCCTGTTCGATGCGGTCTTTGCGCGAGGAAACGAAATTCCACCAGATATGGCGTGCACCCAGAGGCTCTCCGCCCAAGAGCATTAGGCGCGAAGCTTCCAGGGCGGTAATGCAAGGCGTGCCGTCAGCTGAAAAAATCGCCATTTGGCCGGAGCGATACTCGGCCCCGTCGATCTCGATGCGGCCCTGCGCCACGTACACGGCGCGTTCGGGATAACCGGTGGGTAGGTCTAATTGCGCGCCCTGCCGCAATTGCGCATCCAGATAAAAAAGCGGCGAATGGGTCTTGGCCGGACTCTGCATGCCATAGGCGCTTCCGGCTATTATTCGGCCCGATACACCGGTATCGGTGAAGATGGGCAGCGCATCGGCCGGGTAGTGGTCGAAAGCCGGGTCGTCTTCTTCGTTGGCTTCGGGCAAGGCAACCCAGGCCTGGATGCCGTCGAAGCGGCCGCCGCCCTGGCGCATGCCGTCGAAACGCTCGGAATGACTGATGCCCGATCCCGCCGTCATCCAGTTCAAGGCTCCCGGCAAGATGTCTTGATGGACGCCCAGGCTGTCGCGGTGGGTCATTTGCCCTTCGAACAGATAGGTGACGGTGGACAGACCGATATGAGGATGCGGACGCACGTCTGTTTGCGCGGATATTGGGGCGGGCAGGTCGTGAGGCCCCATGCGATCGAAGAAAATGAAGGGACCCACCATTCGGCGCTGTCGAAAAGGCAGCACCCGCCCTACTTCAAAGCCCCCGATATCGTGTATGCGAGTTTCAATGACTTGATCTAGCATTTTGAACAACCCCTTAAGCATGGGCAAGTATGCCGCTTATGTAAGAAACCTGATGGTATCTTGACCTGCATCAAGACAAATGTGAAGATTTGGCGTTCAAATGGAAGCATAGGGCATTGCAGCTGACTCTACAATGCTGGCCATGCTCTTTTGTTTCCCTTATTTCCATTGGAGATTTCATTATGCTAGTTAAAGCCACTTTCGCCGCCCTGCTATCGATCATGAGCGCATCCGCGATGGCTGCGCAGTGCGAAGCCACTATCGAAAGCAACGACGCAATGCAGTTCAACACCAAGGAAATGACAGTCGACAAAACCTGCAAGGAATTCACCGTGCATCTGAAGCACGTCGGCCAGTTGCCCAAGGCAGCCATGGGCCACAACTGGGTGCTGACCAAAGAGGCCGACAAGCAAGGCGTCGCCACCGACGGTATGGCTGCCGGCCTGGACAAAGACTATGTAAAAGCCGGCGACACACGCGTTATCGCCCACACAGCAGTTATCGGTGGCGGTGAATCGACCTCGGTTAAATTCGACGCCACAAAACTGGCGGCGGGTGAAAACTACACCTTCTTTTGTTCCTTCCCTGGGCACTGGGCCATCATGACCGGTAGCCTGAAACTGAGCAGCTGATTTTCCTGCTTACGCCACGCCGGGCCTACTGCGCTGCACGCGTATAATCCGGCATGGCGATATCGACGGGCGCCATGGAACCCTGGGGCCGCCAGGCGACTTTTTAGTGCCGGCCGGCCCTGGCTGAATGGAATCCCATGAAGAAAACCGATCTTGAAAAAAACAAAGCGCTAAAGATAGTCGAGCAAATGAAAAAAGGCGGCACGCCCGCGCGCTATGCGGGCGCTTCCGGCGTGGCGCCGCTGGATCGACGCGAACAGCGCAAGCTGGATCAGGCTCAGGGTCTGGTGTCGTTTCCGCTCAAGCTCAAAGAAGAAATCATCCAGGAAGTGCGCAAGCGCGCGCTTGCGCAAAACATCGGTGTCAACGAAGTGGTTGGCAGTCTGCTGGAAGCCGCCCTGGCCTCCCCTGCAAACGGCAACAAGCAGTAGCAAAAGAATTAGCTGCCAAGCAGGCAGAAAATTACTTTTGACCGCTTTCCTTTTGATTAGCTAACAAGCTGGGCGAGCATTAGCCGCTACCCGCCCGCTACATTTCAAACCACTTAGGGTTGCGCTCATCGCTCATAGCTTGGGCGCAACAGTATTGATCATTACTTGCGTTTGTCATGCAGCCGTCATGCTGCATTGCTGTAATGCCGAGCATCGTTCACTTAATCTCGGTATTACGGTCAATGCAAGAACAGAGCGCAAGCCGTCACTTTAGAGCCATTTGGATTTCGGATCTGCACCTTGGCACAGCAGGATGCCAGGCCGAGCCGCTGCTTGAGTTTCTAAAACAACACGAATCGGACACCCTCTACCTGGTCGGCGACATTATCGACGGCTGGCAATTAAGAAGAAGATGGCTGTGGCCGCAGTCGCACAACGACGTCATTCAGAAGATATTGCGCAAAGCGCGCAAGGGCACACGCGTCGTCTTCATACCCGGTAATCACGATTCGTTCGCGCGGCAGTTTGCCGGCGACCATTTCGGCGGCATCGAGGTGCAGTACGAAGCCGAGCACACCACCCTGGACGGAAAATGCCTGCTGGTCACGCATGGGGATTTATTCGACGGTGTCGTTCAATACGCGCCCTGGCTGGCTTATTTAGGCGACCGCTTGTATTGCATGGCGCTTACCTGGAACGTCTGGTTCAACCGCGCCCGTGCCCGCATGGGCCTGGGCTACTGGTCTTTATCGCAATATCTGAAGCATAAAGTCAAGGATGCTGTGTCCTTTATTAGCGCGTTCGAAGATGCTTTGGCCAAAGAGGCAAAGCGTCGCGGCTTCGACGGCGTCGTTTGCGGACACATCCATAAAGCCCAGATCCGTGAAGTGGACGGCATTCTTTATTGCAACGACGGCGACTGGGTTGAAAGCCGAACCGCCCTGGTCGAGCATCTGGATGGTCGCTTGGAGATCATCACCTGGATACCCGGGGCCGCTGAGGCGACCAAAACATCGAAGGCGGCACCCGCCGCCTCGCACTCCGTTCACACAGGAGCATCGCAATCTTGAAAATCGTCATCGTTACGGACGCTTGGGAACCCCAGGTCAATGGCGTGGTCCGCACGCTTACGCAGACACGCGCGGAGTTGACCCGTATGGGTCACGACGTCGATCTGCTGACGCCATTGGAATTTCGCACCCTGCCCTGCCCCACCTATCCGGAAATCCGGCTGTCGCTGTTCGCCGGCCGCAAGGTCACTGCACGCCTGGACGCGGCCCGGCCCGACGCGTTGCACATCGCCACTGAAGGCCCGCTGGGAATAGCGGCCCGCGCCTATGCTTTGCGGAATGGCATGCCCTTTACGACGGCCTATCACACCCGCTTCCCGGAGTATGTGCATGCCCGCACGCGCATACCCTTGTCGCTGACCTACCGCTTTCTGCGCTGGTTTCATGGTCCGGCCCGCGCAATCATGGTGCCCACCCCGACTGTCAAGCACGACCTGATGGTCTTCGGTTTCCCCGAGTCGCAAGTCATGTTGTGGTCGCGTGGCGTGGATCTGGAGATATTCCAGCCAGGCGCGCCGCTGCCCCACATTCAGAAACCGCCGATCTTTCTGTGCGTGGGACGTGTGGCAGTCGAAAAAAATCTTGAGGCCTTTCTGAAACTGGATCTGCCCGGCACCAAATGGGTTGCCGGAGACGGCCCCATGTTGCAGACTCTGAAGCAACGCTATCCCGATGTGCATTTCACCGGGGTGATGGATCAGGCCGGCTTGGCCAGTTTGTATAACGCTGCAGATGTCTTTGTGTTTCCCAGCCGATCCGATACTTTCGGGCTGGTGTTGCTGGAGGCCATGGCCTGCGGTTGCCCGGTGGCGGCTTTTCCGGTGACCGGGCCCATCGATGTGTTGGGCGACTCACAGGCGGGCGTCATGGACGAGGATTTGCGTGCCGCCTGCCTGAAGGCGCTGGATATCCCGCGTGAGACAGCACGTGCCCATGCCGAAAAATTTTCCTGGCGCGCTTGTACGGAAACCTTTCTGTCTTATTTGCATCCGTTGGAGCGATAGCCTGGGGCATAACAGCCTGGGTTCAGGCCGTCATGCCCACCGCATTCATGACCAGCTTCAGTGCGTAGGCCACTACGGCTAGAACGGCGATGCTGGCAGCCCAGATACCGACCAGCCATGCGATACGCCGACGCCACGACACCGGCTTTTTATGCTCCGCATCGTCCATCAGTGATAGCCCTCGCCCGTAACAACCTTGCCGCGAAATACGTAGTAAGACCATGCTGTATACATAAGGATGAGCGGTATGATCAGCAATGCGCCGAC